>CAMLIK010000026.1 GCA_946480175.1 uncultured Gilliamella sp. | reverse complement strand
TCAAATTCATGCTCAAGAAATATTACAGGTAAAAAGTCGATTAAATAATATTTTGTCAATGCATACAGGTCAGGATATTAGTGTAATTGAAAAAGATACTGATCGTGATAATTTCATGTCTGCAGAAAAAGCGGTTGAATATGGGTTAGTTGATGCCATATACAATAAACGATCTTAATATTAAATAGGTAGAAAAAAGTGGATAAAGAAAACTCAGAAAAATTACTCTATTGTACTTTTTGTGGCAAAAGTGAACATGAAGTCCGTAAGCTAATTGCTGGGCCATCATCTATTTATATTTGTAATGAATGTATCGGACTATGTAACGATATTCTTAAAGAAGAAACGAAGACTTTTCTTTCTCATGAAGAATTTATTAGTAAACCATTACCTACACCACACGAAATTCGAGCCCATCTTGATGAATATGTTATTGGTCAAGAGCGCGCTAAAAAAGTATTATCAGTTGCTGTTTATAATCATTATAAACGTTTACGTAACCATTCTAATCGTAGTGATGTTGAATTAGGTAAAAGTAACATTTTATTAATTGGTCCTACGGGTAGTGGGAAGACTTTATTAGCTGAAACTTTAGCACGTTTTTTAGATGTTCCTTTTGCTATGGCTGATGCAACTACATTGACAGAAGCCGGATATGTAGGTGAAGATGTTGAAAATATTATTCAGAAATTATTACAGAGTTGTGATTATGATGTAGAAAAAGCGCAACGAGGGATAATTTATGTTGATGAAATTGATAAGATTTCTAGAAAATCAGATAATCCTTCAATCACTCGAGATGTTTCAGGTGAAGGTGTTCAACAAGCCTTGTTAAAAATTATTGAGGGTACTGTCGCTTCCGTTCCCCCTAAAGGAGGACGTAAACATCCTCAACAAGAATTTTTACAAGTTGATACCTCGAAAATTCTCTTTATCTGTGGTGGTGCATTTAGTGGATTAGATAAAGTTATCGAAAATCGAGTATCTACTAACACGGGTATTGGTTTCGGTGCTAATGTAAAAAGCACTAAAAATAAAGCGACAGAGTCTGAGTTATTAGCCCAAATAGAGGCGGAAGATTTAGTCAAATTTGGTCTTATACCTGAATTTATCGGCAGATTACCTGTTATTGGAACGTTATCAGAACTAGATAAAGATGCTTTAGTTAACATTTTGACTGAACCTAAAAATGCCTTAACCAAACAGTTTAATGCTCTATTAGAATTGGATGGTGTAGAACTAGAATTTACTAAAGAAGCTTTAGACGCTATTGCAATCAATGCGATGAAACGAAAAACTGGGGCTCGGGGATTACGTTCAATTGTCGAAAATATCCTGTTAGAAACAATGTATGACTTACCATCTATGCATAACGTCAAAAAAGTACTTGTTGAAAAAGAAACGGTTGATAATTTGCAAGCACCTAAATTGTTTTTTCGTGAAGATACAGAACTTTCTGCATAATAGATAAGCAATTACCCTTATTTAAATTGGTAAGTAGTATTTAATTTAAAAGGTTAGGAACGTATATACATTTATAGTACTACGTATTTAAAACAAAACAGGATAAACTTGAATATCTTAAAAAAAACCCAATATAAGAAAGATAAGTTGGTACTACCGAGAGAACAAAATGAAAACAAAACAAACTAAACAAATGATTATGCCTATTTTACCATTGCGTGATGTTGTTGTATTTCCACATATGGTAATTCCTCTCTTTGTTGGTCGTAATAAATCAATTCGTTGTTTGGAAAGTGCAATGGAGATGGATAAACAAGTTTTTCTTGTAACACAAAAATATCCTTCGCAAGATGAGCCTAATGTCGAGGATTTATATGAAGTCGGTACTATCGCCAATGTTTTACAATTACTTCAATTACCAGACGGAACAGTAAAGGTGCTCGTTGAAGGTGTTGCTCGAGCTAAAATTGTTGATATTTTCGAACGAAAAGAAGATGATTTTTTAATTGCAAATATTAAACCACTTAAAGAATCTAAAAAAACCAATAATATTGACCAAGCGATGATAAGGGTCTTGCTGTCAAATTTTGACGATTATGCCAAACTTAATAGAAAAGTCACTCAAGAAGTTGTTGATTCAGTTCATTTGATTAAAGAATCATCACAATTAGCAGATTCCATTGCCGCTACTTTATTTATAAAAGTCGAACAGAAACAAGAGATTTTAGTTACAGCAGATTTAGAAAAACGTTTTGAGTTGCTTATTTCATTAATGGAATCTGAAATTGATTTGTTACAAGTTGAAAGAAGTATCCGTCAACGTGTTAAACAACAAATGGAAAAAGCGCAAAAAGAATATTATCTTAATGAGCAAATTAAAGCAATTCATAAAGAGTTAGGTGATATAGACAATAAACCTGATGAATATGAAGAGTTAAATCTAAAAATTACTAAGGCAAAAATGCCAAAAGAGGCAAAGGAAAAAACACTATCTGAACTTAATAAGCTTAAGCTGATGCCTGCTATGTCTGCTGAAGCAACTGTTGTTCGCGGATATATTGATTGGATGTTACAAGTTCCTTGGAATAAACGCAGTAAAGTAAAAAAAGATATTCATGCTGCCCAAAAAGTTCTAGATAAGGATCATTATGGCCTTGCTCGTGTCAAAGACCGAATTTTAGAATATTTAGCTGTACAGGGCCGCGTTAACAAAGTTAAAGGTCCAATTTTGTGCTTAGTTGGGCCTCCAGGAGTGGGTAAAACGTCATTAGGTCAATCAATTGCTAAAGCGACTGGCAGACAGTATGTTCGTATGGCATTAGGTGGAGTTCGCGATGAAGCAGAAATACGTGGACATCGAAGGACTTATATTGGTTCAATGCCGGGTAAATTAATCCAACGTATGGTTAAAGTTGGTGTTAAAAACCCATTATTTCTTTTGGATGAAATCGATAAAATGGCTTCAGATATGCGAGGAGATCCAGCTTCTGCTTTATTAGAAGTTCTTGATCCTGAGCAAAATAATGCCTTTAGTGACCATTATTTAGAAGTCGATTATGATCTATCTGATGTAATGTTTGTGGCAACCGCTAATTCAATGAATATTCCTGCACCGCTACTTGATAGAATGGAAGTGATTCGACTTTCAGGTTATACGGAAGATGAAAAATTAAATATTGCTAAACAGCATTTAATTTCTAAGCAGATTGATAATAATGGTTTAAAAACAAATGAAATTAATATTGATGACTCAGCTATTATTGGCATTATTCGTTATTACACTCGAGAGGCTGGTGTACGAAGCTTAGAAAGGGAAATAGCTAAAATATGCCGTAAAGTTGTTAAACAACTTGCTTTAAACAAACGTTTGCGTAAAGTAAATGTAACTCAAGATAATTTAAAAGATTATTTGGGTGTGCGGCGTTTTGATTATGGTAAATCTGAAAGTGAAAATCGGATCGGTCAAGTTAATGGTTTGGCATGGACTGAAGTCGGTGGTGATCTGCTAACTATTGAATCAATGAGCGTTGTTGGTAAAGGTAAACTAACTTATACTGGTTCACTTGGTGATGTTATGCAAGAATCTATTCAAACTGCACTTACAGTTGTTCGTTCCCGTGCAGATAAATTGGGAATTAATAACGATTTTTATGAAAAACGTGATATACATGTGCATGTTCCTGATGGTGCTACACCTAAAGATGGTCCCAGTGCAGGTATTGCTATGTGTACATCATTGGTATCCACATTAACTGGTAATCCTGTACGTTCCGATGTTGCCATGACAGGGGAAATTACTTTACGAGGTGAAGTATTACCAATCGGTGGATTAAAAGAGAAATTATTGGCCGCTCATCGAGGTGGTATTAAGACAGCTATAATACCTATTGATAATATAAAAGATCTTGAAGAGATTCCCGATAATGTTAAATCTGAAATCGATATTAAACCTGTTAAATGGATCGATGATGTATTGATAGTTGCATTGCAAAATAATCCATTTGGTATTGAACCTGTTAAAAAAAACGTAAAAATAAAGCAACCAGTCAAAAAGGCTGTTAAAAAAATTAAAAACGCAGCTAATGTTTCAACTCGATTGAACTAAATTAGACAATCTAAAAAGCCAACCTTGTGTTGGCTTTTTTATCCGACTCTTAATTAGATAATAGCCAATTTTGGCAAATGTGCTATACTTGCGAAATTAAAATTCAGGTGTATGGAGAATAGCAAGCTATGATGGAAACAATTAGAACGGCGGCAAACAGTCTTGTTGTTAAAATAATTTTTGCAATTATTATTCTATGTTTTATCTTTACCGGGGTTGGATTTTTGGGTTTTGGCGGCAAAAGTAATAGCGCAAATGATGAGCATTTATATGTTGCCAAAGTTGACGGAGAAGGCATCAGTCGAATAGGATTTGAAAAACAAGTAAAACAAGAATTGCGTAATGTGAATGGTGGTGATGCTTCATTTATTAAAATGATGCGACAAAATGTGTTAGCTCAACAAATCGATAATTATTTAGCTTATCAATTTTCACAAAAAATTCATGCTGCAATTAGTAATGAGCGCGTAAAAAATTTTATTAGACAACAAAAAGACTTTTTTGTAAATGGTAAATTTGATAATCAAAATTACTTAAATTTACTTGCTGAAAATAATTTCACTCCTGATAATTATGCAAAAATAATAAAAACATTGCTACAACAAGAACAAGTTATAGATGCATTAGTAAACACTAGTTTTGTTTTACCATCTGATTCTGAAATTATGCCATTAAAAAATCAAACAAGAACTATTTATGCAACTAAGGTTGATTCTTCAATAGATGATATGAAAGATATCAATATCACTGAAGATGATGAAAAAAAATATTATAATGAACATCAAAAAGAATTTTTCAGAAAAGAACGAGTTAAGTTAAAGTTTATTTATAATTCTAAAGACAACATCGCTAAAACGATTAAAGTTACTGATGATGAAATCAAAAAAGAATATGAAAAAAATATCAAACAATATAGCTATCCAGCAAAAAAAGCTTTCAGTGCTATTTTCTTGAAAGATAAGGGACAAGCAAACAACATAATTAAGGAGTTGGCATCTGGAGGGAATTTCGAAAAGATAGCTGAAAATCTCAATCAAAATAATATTTCAGCTTATGGTAAAAATGGTTCTTTAGGCTGGTTTGTTGATGACAATTCATTACCTGAGTTTTTAAAAAAAACTAACTTAAAAACAGTTAATCAAATTTCACAACCAATTCCTACTGATGGTGGATTCGTTATAATTAAACTTGATGGTAAGCTACCTTCTAAAACTATGGATTTTAATTATGCGAAAACCCTAATCGAAGAAAGCTTAAGCCAACAAAAATTACAGGAAGGATTTAATAGTGTTGAAAATAAAATCAAAGATGCTTTATCCAAATCGCCTAAATCTATAGAAGAGTTAGCTGAAAATACAGGTCTTGGAGTTGAAACAACAGATTGGACAAATTATAAAGATATGACTACGATCATGACGCACCCTGAAATTAGCGATTTGGCATTTAGTGAAGAAATGATTTCTAATGAACAACCTACTCAAAAAATTTCAGACTTAATTCCAATTGAAAGAAATTATGGTAGTTATGATTTTGTTATTCAAGTTACTGACTATCGCCCTGAAGGGATAGCTCCGTTTGATGAAGTTAAAAAAAGAATTAATAAAAAATTATCTAATGATATAATTAAAAATCGTTTTAAAGGAACTGTTGATAGCCTGTTAACTGAATTAAATACCAACGGAAAATCAGCTAAAATAAACTTTAGTAATAGATATGTTTTACATAGAGATTCTAAAGAGTTAGACAAAAAAGTGGTAGATATGGTTTTTGATTTGGAACCACCAATTCCAGGGGTTAAATCAAATCCTTTTAGCGTAGAGTTTTTAGAAAATAATACCGCTTATATTGTCTCTTTAGTTAATGTCAATACACCTAAAGAATATCATGATATTTCGGCAGAATTATTACCATTATCTATTGCAGATACTTATTACTATCTTGGTAATGATATTCGTTCTAAAGCGAAGATTGAAATCATGCCTGATCCAAATATGTGATAAAGATCGATATTTTTTTGCGAAAAACTAAAATAAGAGAAGCCACTTTGGTGGCTTTTCGCATTTTTGTGATTATCAAAATTTAACTGATTAATTCCATGAGATAGTGGTTATGCACATTTAGTTGCATAATTATTTTGGAGTTAATTTAAATGAAAGTCTTTACACTATTATGCTTTTTATTCTCATCGCTACTTTTTTCAACTATTAGTTTTGCTGATTCAAAAACTGAAGTCGCTACCAAGCAAGAGCAGAAACAAGTTATACAAGTTAATATCAATACTGCAACCGCTGAAGAATTAAGTAAAGTATTAACTGGTATTGGGATGAGCAAAGCTCAGAAAATCGTAGAATATCGAGAAAAATTTGGTCCTTTTGTCTCTGTAGAACAATTGAAGGAGGTTTCAGGTATCGGTCAAGCAACGCTCGATAAAAATATAGAGAAAATCACATTGTAATTATTCTATCTTCCAACAAATAAGCTGTTGGAAGATTTTTTTAATTATCAATCGGATCAACATCAATACTCCATTTCACTTTTGATGAATCACTCCACTGTTCAATAACTGTTAGTAGTTCATCTAATATTTGCTGTAATAATTGTCTATTAGTATATTGTAACAATAATTGCCAACGATTATAACCAGCTTTTTTAGGTTGACTTGCTAGCATTGGACCAAGTTGCCATAGATTATGGTCATAATTAGAATGTAACCAATCATGGATTCGCTGTAAAAATGTTGGTGCTTGTAAATTATTGCGATCGGCTGCACGAATTAGGACCTGATAACTAAATGGTGGTAATAAGGTTTGTTGACGTTCAATTAAGGTTTGTTTTGCAAATGCTTGATAACCCTCATTTAATAAAATATTTAATAAAGGATGTTCTGGATGATAGGTTTGTAGAATAACCTCGCCTGCTTTTGTTTCACGACCAGCTCGACCTGAGACTTGAGTATAGATTTGTGCAAATTTTTCTGTTGCTCTGAAATCACTTGAAAATAAAGCGCCATCAACGTCAACAATCCCGACTAAAGTCACATCGGGAAAGTGATGACCTTTAGCTAAAATTTGTGTACCAACTAGGATATGGGCCCCACCTTTATGAATATCATTTAAATAGTTATTTAATGCATCTCTTTTAGTTATTGTATCACGATCAATACGCGTAACTTTTACATTCGGAAACAATATATTAAGTTGTTTTTCAAGCTGCTCAGTTCCAAATCCAATAGGTAGCAGTTGGGTTGAGCCACATTTTGGGCACTGTTTTGGTACTTCTCGTGGTGTATCACAATAATGACAAATGAGTTTATTTTGTTTTTTATGAAACGTATAAGGGCGATCACAACGTGGACATTCTGCAATCCAACCACAATCATGACAAATTATTAATGGTGCAAATCCTCTACGATTAAGGAATAACATGACTTGATTATTATTATTTAAGTGTGCTTTTATCTGTTCTATAAGTGGTTGAGATAACCCAGAAGCTAGCACCATACCGCGAATATCTAAAATAGATTGTTTAGCTAAGTTGGCACTACCAGCTCTTTGCGTAAGCTTGAGTTGTTGGTATTTATTGGTTTGCGCATTGTTAATGGTCTCAAGCGAAGGTGTTGCGGAACCTAAAATGATGGGTATATTTTCAATTTTTGCTCGAATGATTGCCAAGTCTCTAGCATTATAACGCCATCCTTCTTGTTGTTTGTAAGAATTATCATGTTCTTCATCGATAATAATGATACCTAAATCCTTGAAGGGTGTAAAAAGCGAAGATCGGGTACCAACGACAATGGCATTTTCACCTTCTTTACTTCTTAACCAAACGTCTAAACGTTCTTTATCTGTTAAACCTGAATGTAAAATATCAATCGGGGCATTAAAGCGCTGCTTAAAACGCTTAATTGTTTGAGGTGTCAAACCAATTTCAGGAACCAAAACTAAAGCTTGTTTACCTTGCGATAAAACATCTGCAATTATATTCAAATAAACTTCAGTCTTGCCAGAACCCGTTATGCCATCAAGCAAGAATACACCGAATTGTTTATTTTGTTTATTAATGGTCACTATGGCATTAGATTGTTCATCATTTAATTGGATCGACGTTGGATTGGTTGAATAATTTGTTTGCCAGCAAATTTTGTCCCGTTGACAATGGACTAATTCAATAAGCTGCTTTTTTTCTAATTCCTGGAAAATATTCGGACTAAATTCACTTTCATTTAAACCATTGTTTCTAAGCGAAGATAATAATAACTTTTGTCTCGGTGTGCGTGATAATTGGTCTAAATCAATTTGTCTTCCTTGAGGTGTTAATTGCCACTGTTTTATATCATCTTTAATAGCTTGACGACCTTGCCTTAATAGAACTGGCATGGCATGAAACATGACTTCACCAATTGGGAAATGATAATAACTTGTTGCCCAATTTAATAATTGCCAAATTGGTTGAGGAAAGGGGGTTTTTGTGTCGATAATTGTGGTAATTGATTTTAAATTTTCAATATCAAAGGTTGTTTGCTGATCAATTTTGACGATTATTCCAATCATCTCCCGTTTACCAAATGGCACTCTAACCCGCATACCAATTTCAGCAGGTATGGTTAGTTTGTAATCAAACAGTTGATAAAGGGGCACCGGTAAGGCTACATGGGCAATGAGCATTCACAATCACTATTATTAAAAACTATTATTGTACGCAGATTTTATTTAACTCGCAAAAATTACATAGACAAATTGATTATTTCTAATCCAACGATTCAAAAAAATTAGATGATAGTAGTATCCATGAATAAAATTTGTTATCTTGGGTGGCAAATTAAATCATAACATTTAAAGGTAAAAAAATGTCAGCGTCATTTTCACATATTAATCAACGTGGTGATGCTCATATGGTTGATGTTTCTGAAAAACAGTTTACTTTACGAGAAGCTCGGGCGGAATCAATCGTTTTAATGAATGCTGAAACATTTAATCTGATTATTGCTGGGAAACATCATAAGGGTGATGTTTTTGCTACAGCAAGGATTGCTGGTATTCAAGCTGCTAAAAGGACATGGGATTTGATTCCACTTTGTCATCCACTACCTCTTAGTAAGATTGAAATCAATATTGAGCCTATATTAGAAAACCATAGTATTAGGATTGAATCAATTTGTCGACTAACAGGACAGACAGGTGTTGAAATGGAGGCCTTAGTTGCTGCTTCGGTTGCGGCATTAACGATATACGACATGTGCAAAGCTAATCAAAAAGATATGATCATTAATCAGGTTCGATTACTAAAGAAAATTGGCGGTAAGTCAAGCGAATATTATGCAATAGAACAGTGATATTATGAATAAAATTATTTTTTTTGCACAAATTAGAGAGCTGGTTGGAGTTGAAAGACTTGAATTAACAGTGGAGCAAATGCCAATATCGCAACTTCTAGAACAGCTGAGTTTACGTGGCGATAAATGGTCATTAGCATTAAAAGAAAGAACCGTATTATGTGCAGTTAATCACACTTTAGTTGGCTACGATTATATTATCAAAGAGGGAGATGAAATTGCCTTTTTCCCTCCAGTAACAGGCGGTTAACAATATGAATATTATCCAAGTTAACCAATCTCCCATCGATGTGAATTCATTGATCACTTGGCTTTATGAATCACCCGCAGATGGTGCAGTTGTGACGTTTATGGGCAAGGTGCGTAGTTTTGAAAATCAAGTTATTAGTCTAACGTTAGAACACTACCCTGAAATGACTGAAAAAGTGTTATACAACATTATTAATCAAGCTAGAGATAGATGGTCGATTAATCGAGTAGCCATAGCCCATCGTGTCGGTAAAATTTATGCAAATGAGAGTATTGTGTTTGTCGGAGTGAGCGCAGCTCATCGTAGTGATGCTTTTGTGGCTACAGAGTTTATTATGGATGTATTAAAAAACGAGGCGCCATTTTGGAAGAAAGAAAAGACCCCTAGTGGGGAAAATTGGGTAAAAGCAAAGGAATCCGATTTAAATGCCTTGAAGAAATGGTATTAATCCTTATTTAATATATAATACGGTTGTTATGTTATTTTTATAAGAGGAAGGATATGTCTAGTTATAACCCGAATGATTCAATTATAGAACAGACTGGTAGTCGCATCCAAACATATATGAGTCATGTGTATGGATGGATGGCTGTTGGTTTACTTTTAACTGCATTTGTTGCTTGGTTTGCATCAAATAATTATCAGCTTGTTATGTTTTTAGCTCGTATAATGTGGGTGCTTTTGATTGCTGAAATTGGCTTAGTTTTTGCTATTTCAGGAATGATTAACCGTTTATCTGGTGCTACAGCAACTACTTTATTTATGCTTTATTCAGTTCTAAATGGTTGTACTTTTTCTATATATTTTCTTTATTATACGTCGTCTTCCATTGCCAGTGTCTTTTTCATAACTGCTGGAATGTTTAGTGCATTAGCTGTTTATGGCTATACCACTAAACGTAATTTATCTGGTTTAGGTAGCTTTTTATTCATGGGATTAATTGGTATTGTTATCGCCTCCCTAGTTAATATATTTTTGCAAAGTGCACCTCTAATGTGGGCTATAACCTATATTGGCGTATTCGTCTTTGCCGGATTAACCGCTTATGATACGCAAAAACTTAAAGAATTTGGTGTCAACTTATCACAAGATGACCAAAATATGTTCAGGCGTTATGTGATATTAGGTGCATTAACACTCTATCTTGACTTTATTAATTTATTTATCATGTTACTTCGAATATTTGCGGATCGAAGATAACCGTTCATAGTGTTATTAAGGGGCTCTACAAAGAGCCCTTTTTGTTAAGTTTATATTAATCTCTACACATTTATTGTTTTTTTGTTAAAAATTTTGAGGAAAGTTCTAACTCAAAATGAAAAAAACATTATTATTAAATAATCTTCATCCTTTTACTTAATGGATTTCTATGAAAAAGCTTTATTGGTTTATGTTAGTAAATATTTTAATTTCATCAATAATAGCAATCCGATATTTTTGTGTACCTGGTGCATCGTTTAGTTGGGATGGGGGGCTTTTTTCTGTATTCGCCGTGTTAGGGCATTTTTTCTCGGTTTATTTATTTCTTTTTGTTTTGTGTATTCCGCTTATGTGGATAAATAAAACTTCAAGTAATGTCTGTTTAGCTGCTATATTCTGTTTATTACAAATTGTATTGTACATTGATACCATCGTCTTTCAACAATATCGATTCCATATCAATGAGTCGGTATTATCAATGGTTTTTTCGGGTCAAGTTGTCGATTTTTCAACTTTCACTTATGTTTTAGTGTTTTTATTAATACTGGTATCTTTTGGGGCAGAATATATAATTATTTATCTATTAGATAACAAGTTTAACAAAAATGGTGTGCAATCTAGAACATTAGTCATATCGACAGTATTTCTTTTAAGCTGTTTTTTTATTAATCATTTAGTCCATATGGTTGCATTTTATTATGCGTATTCACCCATCATGATTGTTAAAGAATATATTCCATTATATCGTCCATTTACTTCAAAAAAGATAATGGGATTTTTTGATAAATCGGGGCAACGTAAAACGCTTATAGAAAGGGAGAATCAACATGCAACTATCTATTATCCTAAAAATGAACTTTTGATTAATCCTGATAATAAAACAACACCTAATATTATGTTTATTGTATTAGATTCATGGCGTTATGATACTTTTAGTCAAGAAATTTCCCCTAACACCTTCAATTTTGTAAAGCAGAATAATGGAATAATTTTTAATAATCATTACTCAACTGGCAATGCAACTCGTACTGGTATTTTTGGTCTTTTTTATGGTATTCCTGGTACGTATTGGGATGCTTTTTTAAGAAATCGAATCCCATCGTTATTTATAACAACCTTGCAAAAAGAAAATTACAATATTGGTATCTTTACTTCAGCTAAAGTTACAGCACCTGAATTTGATCGTACGGCATTTTTGACAATTAAAAACCTAAGAATCAGTAGCAAAGATGGTATGGCATCTAGTCGAGATAAACAGTTAACTGATGATTGGATAGATTGGTATAAAACGAGAGACACATCCAAACCGAGTTTTTCATTTTTATTTTTTGATGCTCCACATGCTTATGATTTTCCAAATGATTTTAGTTTAAAATTCAAACCAATCGGTGATCTAAATTATATGACATTAAGTAATGATAGCGATCCAGTACCAATTTTTAATCGTTATAAACAAAGTGTTTATTATGATGATTACTTACTTCAAAGAGTTTATGATGAACTTAAATTGTCTGGTTCATTAAATAATACGTTGATTATTATCACGGGAGATCATTCACAAGAAATGAATGATAATAAACTAGGTTTTTGGGGGCATAATGGTAACTATACTGATGCTCAAACTAAAGTTCCCTTTATTATTGTGGGCGCAAAAGATCTTCAACAAATAGGCGATAATATAAATAAGTTTACCAGTCATGAAGATGTGGTGCCAACTATAATGCGACATTATCTACATGTGGAAAATGATATTACTGATTATTCGACAGGTTATGATTTATTTAATCCAATAACAGATCGAGATTGGTTATTAATGTCAAATTATAGTTCTTATGCTGTAAGAACCAAAGATAACATCTATTTTGTTAATCGTCTTGGTATTAGCCATTATTTTGATTGTCATAATAATCAAATTGATGAGTCACCTAATTATAAAACAATTCAAGCAGCAATGAATAATATGCGTTATTTTTTTCAGACGCAAAAATAACAAATCCACCTTTAAGGTGGATTTTTTTATTATTTAACATCGGCACAGTTTAGACAGTATATATAACGATTTTGTGCATCTTGGAATTTATCCCACAGTGAAACTTGTTGCTTAATTTGTTTTATTTCAGGGATCTGTTCAAAAAGTACTTCTGCTGCTGATTTTGGCATCATTGCAATCATATCTGAGTAAAGTGCATTGAACCAACTTCCTTCTGGTTTTTGCCAATCTATTTTGTAATTAGGAATATCAGCTAGTGTTGCAGCCATGTCAATAGCATCATCAAAATCACCTAACTTATCGACTAAACCATTTTTACTTGCTTCGGAGCCAAGCCAAACTTGGCCTTGAGCTATATGATCTACTTGTTCGCTTGTCATATTGCGAGCATTTGCTACTAAAGAGATAAATGTACTATAACCATTATCAATATTCATTTGAATAAATTGGTTCAATTCATCAGGTAAGTTTTGGGTTAGGCTGTTATTTGTCAATGGAGAGGTTGAGACACCATCATTATAAACACCAATATGGGAAAGTGAATTTTCAAAGGTTGGAACAATGCCAAAAATACCAATTGAACCAGTAATTGTATTTGGGCTTGCAACGATGTAATCAGAAGCAGTTGATATCCAATATCCACCTGAAGCAGCCATTCCCCCCATAGAAATAACAATAGGGATTTGATAACGACGTAAGGCTTCTAATTCACTGCGAATTGCTTCTGAGGCATCAACGCTTCCACCTGGGCTATTTACCCTGAGTACCACAGCCTGTATGTTATCTCTATTTAATTTAGTACGAATATCTCTTAATTGTTTAACAATATCTTGGCTACCAGCTACATTGCTGCTATTAGTACCATTAGTAATGGTTCCATTTACAAAAACGACTGCTATTTTGGGTTCTTTATCTGTTTCTTCAGCATCTTCTTTAAGTCGATAATCGTATATGCTGACTTTTTGCTTAATTTTAGCTTCTAGCTCAAAATCAAATTCAGAGCTTATAGTATCAATTAAACCATTTGATAAAGCGTATTTAGCCATATTGCCATTAACAGATTTTAGTTCCGATAGCATTTTCTCAGCTGAAGGAACTAATTGTATAGGTGCTTTTTTTCGTTCTGCGGAAATGTCGTTAAGATAATTATCCCACATTAAATTCAACCAGCGAGAAGTGTTGCTTCTTGCTTCTTCAGACATATTATCTCGGATGAATGGTTCAATAGCTGATTTATAAGTTCCAACACGAAAAACATGGGTGTTAATTTTTAAGTTATCTAATAATGTTTTGTAATATAAATTATTTGCGGATAATCCAAATACATTAACTGCACCTAATGGGGTTAGATAGATTTTATTAGCATAACTTGCCAAATAATATTGGCTTTGGTTAAAGTTCGAACCGATAGCGTAGATAGGTTTATTTGCTGCTTTGAATTTATCTAAATATTTGCCAATATATTGTAAAGAGCTCAAGTCTGCTCCAACAAAATTGTCTAATTTTAGAAGCATGCTGTTAATATTTGGATCAGATGTAGCTTGTGATATCTTCTGCACTAAATCAAATAAGCTATTTTCACGTGAAAGATTTACTCTTTTACCATATATTTTATTTTGTAATTCATACACCTCATCACTATAAAGTGAATTGTCGACAACAACTCCTTCAAGATCCATAATTAATGTGCCATATTGTGGAATGATGTCCTGCTTTTTTGTTTCTTTAATTAATGAAATGGCACTGATAATCAATAAAATAATAATTAAAAAAACAAGATTAAGAAATATTTCTCTGATTAAGTTGATACCTTTCCAAATTGATTTTATAACTGATAGTACAGACATAATGAAATAATCCTTTAATTGTTTTTTATTTTTAATTCTTAATTTCTATTTTTTTCTTTTTGAAGTATTTCTTATCTTCAAATCGTAAACATGTTAATTTTCCACCCCAGCAACATCCAGTATCAAGTGCGTAAATATTTTCAGGAGTTCCTTTTCCATTTAAAGCTGCCCAATGGCCAAAAGCGATACTATATTCTGAAGGAATTTTACTTGGTAATGCAAACCAAGGTTTTAGTTTTGACGGTGCTTCATCTGGATGATTTTTACAGTAAAAATCAAGCCGTCCATCTTCGTAACAATAACGCATTCGTGTTAATGCATTTGCAATATAGCGTAATCGGTCTAATCCTTGTAATTCTGATGACCAATCATCAGGAAAATTGCCATACATTTTGTCGAGAAAAAGCGGGTATGAATTACTACTTAAAACCACATGAAGATCTTGAGCACATTTTTTTAATGTTTCAAGATCCCATTGGGGTGATATTCCAGCATGAGTCATAATTAGCTTCAATTTTTCATCTATTTGAATTAATGGTTGCTTACGTAACCAATTCATTAAATCATCGAAATCATCAGCATGGATGAGTACGTCAAGGTTATCTTTCTTTTTTGATGGAGTAACATTGGCATAAATGGATAATAAATGTAAGTCGTGATTACCTAAAACTAACCTAATTTGCTCACTGTTTTGTTTTACAAATCTAATAACTTCAAGAGATTTTGGTCCTCTAGCAACTAAATCGCCAGTTAGCCATAATGTATCTGATGATGAAAAACTTGCTTTTTCAAGTAGTCGCATAAATTCATCATAGCAACCATGAATATCACCAATTATTAGATTTGCCATAAGGTTATTTCCAAGAGTTTGCTAATAGACAATATTGTTGTAAACTCAAATTTTCGGCGCGTAAATTTGGATCAATACCGAGTTCACTAATTTGTTCAACCGTAAATAAATTACCTAAGCTATTACGGATTGTTTTACGCCTTTGGTTAAATGCCTCGGTAGTAATGCGTGATAACACCCTAATATCATTAACTAAATACGGTTTTTGTTTATATGGTACTAGTTTAACCACAGCTGAATCAACTTTAGGTGCGGGTCTAAAAGAAGTTGGTGGTACTTCTAAAACAGGGATAATCTGACAGTAATACTGTGCCATAACGCTTAAGCGACCATAATCT
Organism: uncultured Gilliamella sp.; assembly: GCA_946480175.1. GTDB lineage: Bacteria > Pseudomonadota > Gammaproteobacteria > Enterobacterales > Orbaceae > Gilliamella. The sequence goes on along the minus strand of CAMLIK010000026.1, from coordinate 8,271 downwards.
TTGCTGTTAGGTGCAGCAACTAAACGAGTAACCACCTCTTTTTGTAACATAAAATGCATATCAGATATGATTGGTGCATATTCAAATAAATGAAACATTAATGGCGTTGAAATATTATACGGTAAATTACCAAAAACTCTTAAAGGCTGACCTAATCTATCGGACAGCTGGTTAAAATCAAAAGTAAGTGCATCTTGCTCTATCACACTGATTTTATTTTTTAAAAAAGGATTTTCAACTAATCGACTAACTAAATCCCTGTCAATCTCAATTACAGTTAGATGATCTATTAATTTACTTACAGGTACTGTCAACGCGGCAAGCCCTGGTCCTATTTCAACTAAAGCTTCTCCGTGTTTTGGTTGTATGGCTGCAACAATACTTTCAATTATATAATTATCATATAGAAAGTTTTGACCAAATCGTTTACGAGCAAAATGCCCTTGATGAACACGATTATTCATTCTTACCTTCACCTGTAATTTTGATATAAGCATCACCTTTCAGTTCTTGAATCCAGACTTGCGCTTCTTCAGCAAATTTTCGATTGAAAATAAGTCGATAAGCTTGATCTTTTTTTACCAAGTTGGTACCGTCAGTTTGTCTGGTATCAATTAGTTGAATTATATGCCAACCATAAGATGATTTTATGGGTTGGCTGATTTCACCTTTCTTCAATTGTAATAACGCAGTTCTAAATCCATCATCATACATTTCTGGTCTATTCCAACCTAAATTACCACCATTATCTTTTGAGCCGGTATCTTCGGAATTGGCTTTTGCCGCTGCAGCAAAAGTTGTTTTGCCGCTAGTAATGGCTTTACGAATATCAATTAACTTTTGTTTAGCCACCTGATCATTTATTAATACATTAGTCTTAATTAAAATATGGCGAGCATTTACTTCTTGAAGTGTGATTTTTTGTGGCGCTTCAGAACGAGTATCCTCAACTTTTAATATATGAAGCCCAACACCTGAGCGAATAGGTCCAATAACACTTCCTTTTGGTGCGCGAATAAGTCGTTCTTCAAAAATAGTTGGTAACTCGTTTATTTTTTTCCATCCCATCGCCCCACCTTTTAATGCAAGATCATCATTAGAATATGAGGTTGCTAATTTAGCAAAATTTTCACCTTTTTTAGCTCGGTTAACAATATCCATTGCTTTATTGGCAGCATTGTCAATTTGTTGTTTAGATGCTTTTTCTGGAATAGCAATTAAGATATGACTAATCTTGACATCAATATTATTGGTGGGTTGATTAGCCATTGTTTTGGTTAAATGCTCAACTTCTCTATTGGAAATTTTGATTCTAGGTCTAACTTCATGCAAACGAGCTTGCTCTATTAACATATCAGTTTGAATACGATCACGATAAGTACTATAACTCAATCCCATTGTTGATAATCTGCTTCTTAGTTGGTCTATTGTCATATCATTTTCAGCGGCAATTCTATCGATTGCACCAGTTACTTCATCATCGCTGATAGTAATTTTTGCTTTAGCCGCTCTTTGTAATATTAATTTTTCAACAATTAGACGATCAATAATTTGCTGTCTAAGAATTTCATCGTTAGGTAAAGATTTAGGATCGGCACTAGCTTTGATTGTTTTAAGCATATCGCTAACATCACTTTCTAAAATAACATTGTTATTTACTACAGCAGCAACTTGTTCTACTACTTTTGGAGCAGCATTTGCTGAAAAAGGTGTAAAGAGCACTAAATTAATACTTAAGTTTAATGCAATAAATAGTTTTAATAATTTCATATTTATTCAACTCATTATGTTGTTGCGACATTGAATTTACCGCAATAAATTTATTAGTATGTTTATTCAAATGTTGTTGTATAAGGTAATTTACCAAAGTTTAACATTCTGGCTTTTGTGTCACGACTACTTCCTAATCCTTTAAGTTCAAAGTTAATTGAAAGTTTGTTTTTATATTTACTAATATGTTCTGTGTTATCCCAATCAGTCAATTTTCGTCCATATTGAACGGTTACGCCCCAACAACAGTCAGTATAGTTTAAGCCAATAAAACTATCTGAAATCTGTTTTTGTTTAATATCATAATAATAAGATCCTACGGCACTAACTTTTTCAGATAGTGGCCAACTAACCATAATTCCTGCTTGAGAGAGATCTTGTTTATAGCCTTTATATGCTGAAAACTTATATCTATCATCTACAGTATCAATATAATTGCGGTTTGCATAACGATAAGATAATTGTATTAATTTGTCACTTGATAGTCGATATTCAAATATTGTATTTGCTAATGAAATAGTATCAATACGAGTATCGTATTGAATGCCACTTCGGAAAATAACATCGTCGCTAATTCGCCAGAAATTATCAGTAGCCCAAGTGACACTACCAGTATCAGATTTTTTATCTAATTCATTACTTTGATTACCCGTTCTAGATTTTGTGAAATAGGTAATTTGTCCTAAGGATATATTAAATTTTTCAATTTTATTACTATTATAAAAACGCGTAGTTACACCAGTGGCAAGTTTATTAGTTGATGAAATACGGTCTAAACCACTATATGCTTGATCCCTGAATAAACCAATATAATCAGCTTGTAAGAGTGTTGAATCGTAGCTTCTAATATTTGATTGATTTCGATATGGAATGTAAGTATATTTCACTCTAGGTTCAAGTGTTTGGCTATAACCATCAATTAAGTCGACATCCCTTTCAAAAATAACTTTACCATCAATATTAAATTTAGGTATAAAACGATTTACATTACGATCTAATTTTATCCCTTTTTTTTCGTGTTCAACATTATATTTAAATATGTTTTTCTGGTTGTAATGTGTTGCCATAAAACCAGTTTCTGCAGATAAATTTGCCCAAGAATTTGTAGCTGTATAATTAATGGTTGGTTCTATATGAGCTCGCCAAGCTTCAGGTTCATTATCTGTTGAATTAATAAAATGAGAAAATTGAGAAAATGTCTTAAATTTTAATGGTCCCAGTTCGTAATTGTAGTAGTTGATATCTAATTGAGGTTGAGTCTGGTAAAGAATACCGTAGTGAAATGGTTGAAAGTGTTTATAGCCTAAAGCAATATCCCAATTTTCATCATTATATGCTAATTTATAAAACTGGGTTAAATATCCTGCTGTTTGAGAAGCATATTTAGAGTTGAGATCTGTTAGATATTGATTATCGCTAACTCGAGTGACATCTGTAAATAATCGCCAATTATAGTTTATCAATTCATCATTTTTCCAATGAAACAACCATCGATTACGATTATCATCGTAATTATTGCCATTTAATAATGTTTTTCTGTCTTCGAGGTATTTATTATCATGTTGAAGCCAGTCAAAAGCGATGGTTCCTAAACCTAGTTGATTTAAATAACGAAATTCAGTTTGCAATTGGACGCCACGATGTTGTAATACTCGTGGAGTTAACGTTGCATCATAATTTGGTGCGATATTCCAATAAATAGGTAAGGCGAAATCAAAACCGTCTACACTGTCATAACCAAAAATAGGCATTAATAAGCCTGAACGTCTTTTGTCGCCTGTTGGTAATTGTAAATAAGGAGTATATAGGACCGGTATTTTACCAATGCTAAATATTGCATTCCAAACTTCAAGTAATTGTTCTTCGTTATCATGAATTACAGTAGTACCTTTAATATTCCAAGTACTATCATCTACAGGACAAGAAGTAAAGCTACCATTTTTAAGAATTACATAACGATTCTTTTCAAGCTTCATCTCGTCGGCTTTACCTCGTCCAAGTCTACCAACTAGATGATATTCACTTGGATACATATTGGCATCATTGTTATTCAGATTCATTAATGCATGGTCACCTTTTATCTGTATCAAATTATCTTGATAAGTAATATCTCCATCTAGTGTAACCATTCGATTATTTTCATCATTTGTATCAATCGTCACTTTATTTGCTTTGGCTGAACGATTGCCTTGCTCTACATAAACATTGCCTTTGTAAGTAGCTAAGTTAGGATAGAGTCCTTCAAACTCATCTGCATCGGTATTAACTGGTAATGTATTTATATCACCATTAACAAGAGGCCGCTCAAATTTTGGTACATCAACAAAACATGTTGGATTGCTAGTGTCATTTTTTGGTAAACCTATAGCGTAGCTAGGGTTATTATAATTATACAAAGAAAATGTAACAGCTATAGCAATAAGAGAGAGCGATAATTTTTTCATCAATGATTAGAATGTAATTATGATTATTTTAGTTGAACATTATAGCGGTTATTTACAAAAGTGCGAATGAAAATTAACGTTTAGTTCGTCGTTTATTGGTTTTACCAAGTTGTCTTACCATAGCTATTTTCTTTTCTGTCGATACATGTTGAAATTCATCCCACCATTTAGCTAAATCTAAAAGTTCGCCTTTTTCGATAGAAGCTCGCATCTCTAATAAATCATAGGCAGCTCGAAATTTTTGGTGTTCTAAAATTACAAATGCACGTTTTCCTTCACGTTTTTTCATTCTTAATTGTAATCGCCACATATCACTCATTATCGCTGTCAAACGTCTTGGTATAGCGATAATACGGCATTGCTCACTTAGCACATCACTAATTGCCATTGAAAAAGAATCATGATATTGCAAACCACTTTCAATGCAGTTTAGTTGTGTTTGTTCCATAATTGGATACCAAAAAAATGCTGCATATAAAAAAGCGGGATTGATACGTTGCTCATTTGCTATTCGATAATCAGTGTTTTTTAATACTTGAGCGATCATCTTTTCCATATTTCCATTATGATTTTGTATAAATAAACGTTCAACCACAGGAAACAATTGCTCAAATAAGTGATACTGTTTTAATAAAATATAAGTATCGTAACCATACCCTGATTGGAATAATTTCAATGATTCATCAAAAAGACGTGCTGAAGGAATATTATTTAACAGTGAAGCCAGTCTTTTTATTGGTTCTGCAGTAGCTGAATCAATCTTCATGTTAAGTTTTGCCGCAAAACGAATAGTTCTTAACATTCTAACAGGATCTTCTCGATACCTCGTTTGTGGATCACCAATTAATCGAATAATGCCATTTTTTAAATCATTTAATCCACCACAATAATCACGAATTGTATAATCTTTAACGTTATAATAAAGCGCATTCATTGTAAAGTCGCGACGAACGGCATCTTGCTCTATCGTACCATATACATTGTCACGTAATAACATCCCCGATTGTGAACGTTTTGAGATATTTTTCTGTTCGCTTTTATCATCATGATCACCACGGAAAGTAGCAACTTCTATAATCTCTTTACCAAACATAATATGTGCTAAGCGAAAGCGTTTGCCTATCAAACGACAATTTCGGAAAACCTTTTGAATTTGTTCTGGTGTGGCATTTGTAGCAATATCGAAATCCTTAGGTTTTTTACCTAATAAAAGATCGCGAATACAACCACCTACGAGATAGGCTTCATATCCATGTTTATTCAATCGATAAAGTACTTTTAACGCATTTTCGCTTATATTCTTCCGAGAAATATTATGTTCATTTCGTGAGATAGAAACGTAATGCGACTCTTGTCGCTCTGATTGATGGAACATTTTACGATAAAAGCGAGAAACTTGTTTAAAAATAGCGCACCTCGAATTAATAATGGTCTATACAGAAATATAGCGCGCGATTATATCGCAATTAAATTTAACTTTCCATTTTTCTTGAAATGGTTATATCTTACATTAATTAAATATTCTATTTGATTTTTCGAACATAATTATCAACAATAACAACTTATATAGTACAATTAGTTAGACTTTTTTAACTTAGTAAAATTTTATCAAAGCATATTTTTATTTTTGTTATTAATGACTAATTGATTTGATTGAACTTATACTCATATATAATTTTGAGTATAAAAATATTAACTGATAACTTATTGGGGACTCTATGAATATTCGAGATTTGGAATATTTTGTATCGTTAGCTGAATTTCGGCACTTTCGTAAAGCAGCTGATGCTTGTAATGTTAGTCAACCAACATTAAGTGGTCAAATCAGAAAACTTGAAGACGAACTAGGTGTCATGTTACTTGAACGAACTAGTCGAAAAGTGTTATTTACTCAAACAGGTATGATGCTTGTTGAACAAGCCAAAGAAATTTTACGTAATATTCAGATTTTAAAAGAGATGGCTAGTCGTCAAGGCGAAGATATGTCAGGCCCTATGCATATTGGATTAATTCCAACTATCGCCCCATATCTATTACCACATGTCATTACCGTATTACATGAATCTTTTCCTCAATTAGAACTTTATCTGCATGAAGCTCAAACTGCTAATATTGTTGCTCAACTTGAAAGTGGTAAATTAGATTGTGCCATTATCGCTCAGGTAAAAGAAACTGCGCAATTCATCGAACTTCCACTATTTAATGAACCCATGTTTTTAGCTGTTCCAGCAAATGATGAATTAGCAAGTAAACAAACAGTTAAACTTTCTAGCTTGAAAGGCCAAAAATTTTTAATGTTAGAAGATGGTCATTGTTTGCGTGAACATGCGATGGGGTATTGTTTTCAAGTAGGAATTGATGAAGATAAACAATTTAAAGCAACAAGTTTAGAGACATTGCGTAGCATGATATCAGCAGGGCGAGGAATTACCTTATTTCCAGAATTAGCCGCTCCAAATGAACGTACTCGAGATAATATTTGCTATATTCCGTGCACAGACCCTGTTCCTACACGAAGTATCGCTTTAATCTATCGACCTGGTTCGCCTTTGCGTTCACGTTATGAAACTATTGCTAAAACTATACGCGATCATATGCCAAAAGTATTTGCTGAAAAAGAGCAATTATTAGGTTCGAAGTAATTTATATTTTTTATAGTACTAAATTAAAAAAATGAAAAATGTTAAAACCTGTGGTGTTAGAGCGCAGCAAAAAGAGAGAACTCGCCGAAGTTTAATCGACGCTGCGTTTAATCAACTTAATGCGGAACAAGGTTTTGCAAGTTTAAGTCTGCGCGAAGTTTCTCGTGAAGCAGGAATAGCAGCCACTTCATTTTATCGACATTTTCGTGATATGGATGAGTTAGGTTTGGCAATGGTTGATGAAAGTGGTTTAACACTCCGTCAATTACTACGCCAAGCCAGAAAGCGTATTGAAAAAGGTGGGAGTGTGCTTCGAACATCTGTAACGACATTCATTGAATTTATTGATAAAAATCCTAAAGTGTTTTTGTTATTGCTTAGAGAAAAAGCAGGAACATCTTCAGCATTTCGATCGGCTATTGCACGAGAAATTCAGCACTTTATTGTGGAATTGGTTGATTATTTAGATGATGCTAATCAAATGCCACATCATTATAATGAAGCGCAAGCAGAAGCCATGGTCACTATAGCTTTTAATGCCGGGGCAGAAGCTATTGATTTTGATATAATTCAACGGCAAAAATTAATTGAAGATCTCATTTTTCAACTTAGAATGGTTTCTCGAGGGGCTTATTATCTTTATCATAAAGAACAAATAAAAAATGAAAAAAGTTGATTCATTTAGCAATGATTTTCGATATTGATTAAAAACTATCTTTTAATAAAAGAAATAAAAACTGCGACAAAAGTCGCAGTTTTTTGTATTTTATAATCGTTGAATCATTATAAATTTTGTAATACTTTTTCAACACTATCTTTGGCATCGCCAAATAACATATAGCTATTTTCTTTAAAGAATAGTGGGTTTTGCACGCCAGCATAGCCGGTATTCATTGAACGTTTAGAAATAATGACTGTTTTGGCTTTCCATACTTCTAAAACAGGCATACCTGCGATAGGGCTATTTGGATCTTCTTCAGCGGCTGGGTTAACAGTATCGTTAGCGCCAATTACCCAAACAACATCGGTATCCGGGAAGTCATCATTGATTTCATCCATTTCTAATACAATATCATAAGGGACTTTAGCTTCAGCTAATAATACGTTCATATGGCCAGGTAAACGTCCTGCGACTGGGTGAATACCAAAGCGAACTTCTATACCCATACCACGGAGTTTTTCTGTAATGTTACTTACAGCACCTTGAGCTTGAGCAACCGCCATACCATAACCAGGTACAATAATCACAGAGCGGGCTTCTTTTAAAGTTTGAGCAACTTCCGCTGGCTGCATTTCTCGGTATTCACCTTGTTCTTCTTCTGAAGAGCTTGATGAACTACCGTCGCTACCAAAACCACCAGCAATTACGCTGATAAATGAACGATTCATTGCTTTACACATAATGTAAGAAAGAA
>CAMLIK010000025.1 GCA_946480175.1 uncultured Gilliamella sp. | reverse complement strand
TTATCATAGAGAATTTTCTACTTTTTTGCTGTACTATTTTAGGGGATAGTTACAGTACACTTACAGAGTTTAAAGGAATATTCTGTTATGCACCTGTGGGTGATGATGCTTATATGAGTAAAGAAGAGAGGAAAAAACGGAGTGCTAAAATACGAAGTGGAGCGGCGCTTGCAACATTAACTGGAAATAATAGTGCTGGTTTAGCGGCATTAGGGCATGATGATAGTATACATGTAAGTAATTATTTTCCAGCACAATATTTTACAGCTAAACTAAATAACACAATTAAGTTAAAAGGTTGGTTGGGTTATTTTAAATTTAATGACGGTGATTTGGTTGAAGTTGTAGCCGAAAAGCATACTGATCACTATGAAGTGTATGCCATGCTTAAACCAAGTGAGCAAATTATTTCGCTTATTCCCCCTTGTTTTGCTGGACGTAAACACGCTTTAAAACGTTTTCATATCCCAGTAATTTTATTTTATTTATTGTTTACAGCAGGTTTAGTCTATCTATCAAGTGATTTTACGTTGGATAATCTAATTCCAGCTTATATTGGATTTGGTGTACTTTATATACCAACAATTTTAATTTTATATAAAAAAGAGATAAATAACAATATTAAATTGGCAGAACGAATTTTTTCCGTATTGGGTTGGCAAGATGTTACTAATATTGATTTAATTGATATAAGTAAAAAGCAGGTGCGGAAATTAATTGCCCAAGGTAAATATTCATTAGAATGGAATGATAATGTTGATCGTTTTATCAGACCTTATAAAGGAGGAGATGGCTTTTGTTTTTTTTATTATGATCCAGAAATGTTTTGTAAAAAAAATAATGATGATTTATTAGCTGAACCAGATAATATTACAGAGATTGATACCGAACTGGATGATAATCTTGAAGATGAGCGCAAAGGGTAACAATTATTAAAAAATTACTTGTAAAAGTAATACATTGATGCTGATTTAGCGTTTTGGGGTAAAGGCAGTTTTAATAGTTTGCCTTTACTTGGGCAACTGACCTTAGGCAACACGGTAACGCTATACTTTTGGGGATATATTCTAACGGCATGATAAATCATCAATTAAGGAAAATATCCAATAAATATTCCATGATTAGTACCCAAACCAAGTAGAAAATTATACTATTTGTTTCATTGTTCTATATAACTGTTTTTATAAGAACTACCAGGTTTAATATAATTTAGGGTTATTCCATGTTATTTTTCTCAATTTGTGAATCTGTTGGTGGTAAATTCAGCACCAATAACCAATGGATTTATAAGTCACAAAGATATCATTTTACATCATGATGAGTTCAATATCATGATAGCTTATCGTAAAACGATAATAGAGTCATACACAATGACTAATAATATCCTAGATAATGATGACGTTGATAGATTTTACTTGTTTTCATCTATATGATTATACTTAAGATGAGTTAACTTGACATTATCCTAAAAACGCATTAAAAATGTCTCTAATATTAGTTAGTATTTGTTCCTTTACGGGTATATTTTAAAAGGGCTTTGCCATCAGGCATAAAGTAAGTCCCATACTTTACTAGTCCACCTTCTTTTAAATGACAAATAAGTTCATAAGCCAATACCATGGCGTCATTGTTTGTTTCTTCGATATTTATATCAATCGAGGAAATCCTTGGTTCATACGTTAATAATGTTTGTTCTATCGCTCTCATTAAAATATAAGCTGATGAAGGCAAGGCTTGGAAGATTGTTGACATATCAGGCAAACCATAGTCAGGCATATGTTTTATTGTACCAGCCCGACTATTTAAGATACGTTCAATATTATCCATAACACTAATAACAGTTTGTTCATTTTCGGCAACATCATCAATGGGGATACCTGATTCAAAATAACCATAAAGAATATCGTATAATGAAGCACTCATTTACTTTCATCCAGTAGTTTAATTGTATATTGGCTTGCGATAATCTCACGTGGTTTATTGATATGCAAATCACTACGTGTCAACACAAGTCGCCAACTATTTTCTTTCAAATTTGGGTCTTTATAAAGTGCGGCAATACCGACTACGTCAGCTTTTTTATCAAAAGGAATATCAACAGAAACTGACGTGTTTGGTTTTAAAATCAGTTCTTTACTTTCGAGTAATGATTCCTTTAGTGCATCACTATCTTGATTAACCAGATCTTCATAAAACACTGAATTAAACATATCGGCATTTTTTAATTGATAAATGCGAATGACGACTGGCGAAGAAAGGTCGTCATCATCCATATTTAATTCAGCTCTTGCAGTAATATCTAGATGTATTGTCCTAACATCCCATGAAAAAACAGAATTACTTAAGTCAACCGTGCCTTCATATGCGCTTTGTACAATTCCACACCCGGTTAACCCAATGGTTAATACACTAGCCATAAATGTATTAATTAATCTCATACTTATTCCTTTTTTATTATGCAACATAATCAATTCCTGAGTAATGTCCAATATTTACAGCAACTTCATCTTGAGTAATTCCACCATTTTCAGAGATCTTAGTAAATGATGCTGTTTGGCCTAATCGGCTATTTTTCGATGTAAGCCTGCTACGCGGTAAAAAATGACGTTGAATATAGAGTGTCATTTTTGCATCAACTTGGTAACCTAGATAAGCCCGTAACAAAGCCAAAAGATCATGATGTAATTGCCCACCCGGTAATAAATCAACAATTTGCTCTTTATGTTGTGGAGTGATCGCAATATGAATGGTTTGATTACACTCTCTGAAACGAGACCCTAACACGGCACTTCCATTTAGACCTAGTTGTTCCTTACTGCCTAATTTAGCTGGGTTATCGATTGATTGCCAAATAGGATAAAATTCATTGACAACAACTTTTGCATCATCTACCAAAACACGTACTAAACCCATAATTCCTTCCGCTGTCCGCGTTTTTTGTGTGATCAAACCTAATAATGCCAAAAAACGGGATGATGGTGCTCCAATTTGTTCAGCTGCCCCTTTGACACCCAATCCCGTCAATCCTAGCAAACATTGTGATATTGGATCTTTACCTCCACTTAAAAAACTTGCCGGATAATGATATTTTAACCAGATTCGATAAAACTGTGTTATGATTCTATGATTAAATATATCTAAAAAATCAGTCATCGCTTGATAATTTTCTTCACGACGGATGATATTATCAAGTAAACCAAGAGGTAGTGCACAGTCAACTCCATATAATCCTAAAAATCGAGTTCTTACAGTAGTTGGTCGATTTACGTAAGGCGCTCTTTCGATATAGTTTAGTTCACCTGCAGGAAAAGACATATCAATAGACGGAGCAAAACGCAAGGGATCTGCAGCTGGTGTTTCATACCTACCAAGTACCGGTTCATCTGCGTACATCTGTTCAAGTAGCTGACAAAAACGATAAAAATTCGTTTTTGGCAACACATTTTCAAGTGTTTGCATTAAAAGGCTGTTTTCGATATTTTGCTCTGGTTCCATACAATTTTTTGTCCTGTTGGTAAAAGAATAATAACCAATTTGGTAAATAAGTTAACATCGGCATACAATGCAAAAAATTGATGCAACAGCTCCCCAAAAAGTATCACATCGCCTTCACCAGCAAATTGATAACTATTAAGCGTAACTTCTATTTCTATACCTCGCTGTAACATCCCTTTTTTGATACGCTTAATCATTCTATGAGATACATTAACAATGCCGTCTAACCGCCTGCGATTAAGTTCGTTATCTGTCCAATCATATAATGCCAAAGTTCCACGCAAGACTTCCGCATTCATTAATGAGAGATAGTTAGGTGCTAAGTGTGACAACACTCGCCAGTAAAAGCGATCTTCTGTTGGCGGATAACAAGGTAATGTTGGCGAACACAAATTTCGAACATGGGCTATACTGTTTTGGGCATGCAAAAGCTCATTAATACGAGCATTTCGTAATGCTTTACGAGGCAGCATACCATTTGTTCCGGTTATTTGTAATGATAGTGTTTCAGTTTCAAGTACTTCATCTTTATCCCAAATTTTACCGCCTAGAATTAACCAAGTTTCATGTAATCCAGATGCACCTTTGCGAACTCGGGTATGATAGTATCTTTCTGGAGCATCATGTCTTAACATACCACCTCGATGCTTAAAGCTGGTGAAGGGGACATAACGATAACGCCCATTACGGGTAATGGCTTCAACATGCTCAACAGAATAAACTTCCACATGCCCATCTTGGCGCAATAATGGACGCAGTAAATATTCACTCTCTAACTGGTTGACAGTAATCGGATCAGCTTCCATATCAAATAGATTAATAATAGGAACACAATGCAAACGAATATTATCATGATCAAACGGCATATCACTTGGCCAATTTTGATTCAAAACTAGCTCAACATCAATGTAGCTGCAATGCTCAGGTAGTTCATTAATATTTAATCCATGCAGATCAACAAACATAAATTTTTCACGAAAAGCAAAATATTCTAATAAAAGCTGATACCCAGCAAAAGCGTTATCTGGTTTTAGCCATAGGCGATCATCATCAGAAAAACCAACCGATGTTATTTTCCCTTGCACTGCTATCCGATTCTCAGAATCGGTTGAATAGCGTAAATGTATTGAAGCAACCTGTTGCGTTAATGCATAATGCAGTGTTGATGCAATAGGGCCATCTGCATTTAAATATAGTCGTAACTTAGACAAATCAAGTTGTTCAAAATCAGCTAACTCACCAAAACTTAAGCGTAAGGTGATGAGACTTCGTCCATCGTGATGGACCCCTAATTTAGCTTGACTAATCTTGATAGGCTGCAAAATTACGTCTTGGGTTGTTCGATAAGGACACTTAGTGCCTACCTGACCAAGTGGTTCACTTTGCACTTTCAATCCTTTAGGAATGATTTCTTGCCGTGACAGCGTTGTATAATCAGGCGTAAGCTCTACAATCGATAATGAGGGAATTAAACGTAAATAATGTGGCCAAAGCAGATTAACTAAACTTTCAGTAAGTTCAGGTAAATCGTCATCAATTTTTTGACGTAGTCGTCCCGTCAAAAAAGCAAAGCCTTCAAATAAGCGTTCGACATAAGGATCGCGGTCACCCACACGATCTAAATTCAATTGGCTGGCCCGATCAGGATGAATCTTCCCAAACTCTTTTCCTGCTTCTCGTAAATAGCGCATCTCTGATTCGTAATAGCGTAGAATTAAATCATCCATTATTTATCTCTTTCATTATCATGTTATTATTCCTCTGTATATATAATTAATGACTCTTCATCAAACTCAATGCTCTTGCTGGATCAAGTTGCATTAATTCATGTTGTAGTAATTCAATTTGATTGGAGACATTAAATTTTATGCCGTCTTTAACTTGATTTTTTTGTTTGACTAATCGCAATAAACATCGTTTTACATCAAATAACAATTCCGGTTCCCATTGTAATAATGTAATACATTGTTGTTGTTCATTTAAACCACTTAAAAGTTTAAATGCAATATCATGCTCACCAAATTGTTCAGCAACTCGTGCTTGCGTGTATTGCAAAAAGTATCGTTGTTTAGGAGAAAATAGTGACGGTAAATTTTGCAGCCATTGAAACGCTTTCTCTAAATTTTCGGTCTGAGCGAGTTCTAACGCTTGTTTTTCAATCTCATTCCAGTCATTTTCGCCTGATAGGGAAATTGGGGCCATACTGTCACCGTCATCTAAACGATGGATACGTGCATTGTTAGTGATCCAACTTAATGTTTCATCATCAGCAAAAGGCATGCCATTTTCAAAACAAAGATGTTCAATACCATTTAACCGTTCAAGCATCAAGCCGATATCGGTCAAATAAATATCACCCCATGATTGATACTGTCCGCCCATTTTTTTCAGTGCCATTATTGTCGCTCGCTGTAAATCTAACCATAAGTGGTTAGCATTTTCCGTAAACGCGGCTTCGACTCGTTCAAAAAGCTGGAGCCATTCTTGTTGAATAATTAAACGATTGATTTGTTGTTTGAGCGCAGTTCTTGGTGCAGGTAATCGTGTTCTACTTCGATAATCAGCTGGTGGTAAATCAAGAATAGTATCCCAACGAACAACTCGTAAAAAGCGCCCTGCGGCTAAGTAGCCTTCTGGTTGTTGACGTAAAAAAGATGCCATTTTTCGTGCTTGTTCAAGTAAGTCTCGTTGAGAGCTAATTTTTATCTCACCATCAACGCTATCTGGTACTGATAATGGAGAAGGAGAAGCCGTCGATGAAGCGGTATTTTCTTCAGATTTATTTATATTGACAGGTTGTTTTAGTTCATTAGTGAAAAAATTAACCAATGCTGTCAAATCGGGAGAACTAATCGGATGATTAACATCCTCACTAACAAACAACGCTTCGCAACAGATATCAATCAAGTTTAATGCGACAATAATGCGCGTTAAACACGTATCTGGAATTGGCTGTAATTTATTGAGTTCATCAATAAACTTACTACTGGCAAGCCACTCTATGGCATTTTTGCGAATATTGTGACGTGAAGGGTAAATTGACGAACCGAATTTATCCAATAATCCGGCGAGCAGCTCAAGACCATCAGCAAATCCTTCGCTACCATCGAGATGTAAACGAGCTAAACAATAATAAGTGGCAACACGAATATCTTTACTGTTTTGTTTCAATATTATTTCGCTTTCTGTTGAGATAAACGTGTAATTAACACCTGACAGTTTGGTAATTTCTTCTTTGATTTCTTGAAAAGAATCATAATACGTTAAATCCTCACCAACCGGCTTGTCCAGACTAATTGGTTGTAACCAATCAGCCCAATGTTGATTTAATTGCAGAGTCATTGATTCTTTAGAATCTTGCTGTCCAAAAATATGACTCAATAGTTGACTAAACATAACAATAACCCATTATTTATTAATTATTATTCAAATATCGTTTGTGGTAACGTAAAATTACGTAATTTCAGTAACGTCAATGGACCACCCCCTAACTGTGTTCGTAAAATGAACCGTAATTTACGTTGATCCGGCGCTTTCCAAACCAGTTCATAGCGACTTGAATCTAAAGGCTTTATTGATGCTGATTCGAGTAGACGTATCCATGCCCAATCACCACTATAATAACCATAAAGTCGCAGTCCAGATGTGTCACTGCTCCAACTAAGTTGTGAATAAGGTGAATATCCATCACCAGGCCAATTAAATCTTTGCCATATATGGATTTGATTGAAGTACTCCAATTTCTGTTTATTAATTACTAATTCGGTTCGAGTAATATTGTTGCCACTTCTTGGCATTAAATCAAATGAAAAAGAGACATCACCCGATGGTAATAATTCTGTCGAAATTTCATTAAAGAATGTAAGTGTCTCAATAAACTTTGGTGAAAAATTAAGTCCTTGTGCATTTGCGGTATTAATAACCCAGCTTCCGCCTTTTTTTTCTAATACACCGTTTAATTCATTAGCAATGAAACGATCAATAATTCCGGTATCAGCGCGCAAAAAACGAGCCAATTCAGCTAATGATGCTTCATTATCACTATCTTTAAACGGGTAACGCCCAGCAAAAGATTTTTCCCATTGACTCACAACATAATCTCGCCAAATATTATTGAAACTCTTTGCGGCTGGAGCCAATACTACTTGCCATGATTGTTCTAACGGCTGCTTAAATAGGCTGTAGCCAAAACCAGACCATTCTTCGCCAAGATTTGCCGCAATTAAGTTACCATAATCTCGCGTTTCAGTTAAATCGACAGAAGTACCTTTAAAAACGCTTTTTGCCAATTCTTGCATTCTTGATTGTGGATCGGCACTATTTACGACATTTTGCAATCTTAGTCGAGCCTGAGTAACTCGTAGTAGGTATGTTTGCAAAGATAGTCCATTTGTATTGTCATTTTTAAGCAAACTGGTTATGGGTAAAAATATAGCCGTTAATGGACTTGAGGCATCGTTATTTTTTGGTAACCCAGTTTGTGATTTATTACCTATTAACTCTTGGGCAGAACGTAGTAAATTATCTGACAAGCTGCCTCCGGTATCAGCCACTTCTGATTGGTATTTGACTACATTCATTAACGCAATTAAAGGAGATTGCCGAGTATCTGCCAGCAGAGTTAGCTGTTCGATCACATCTGAAACATTATTGGTTTGATTCCATTGAATAGTATTTAAAAAATGTAACCATGCCATACCATATTCACTAAAATATCGTTCTGTAAGTTGTTGTTTTAGTGTTTCAGGTGAAATGGATTCTGTTAATGTGCTTTCACCATCACTTAACACCCAATCGATTTGCTCTTGCCGTGATTTAGCGACATCATCAATTTCATCTTTTATTGTCTCTTCCCATGCTTTTCTAGTATATACACCGGGTATGTCAACATCATTGGAAAATAGTAATCGGCTATCTAATCCTTCTAGTAATTGAATCAGATTTTGATTTGCATAATGTTGACTTGCGCGTTGAATTATCTCTTGATAAAGCGTGTTAACAGCATTTTTAACACCAATTCTGTTAATTAGAATCTGCCTAACATCTTTGACTAAACGAGGATCATTTTGGTGTGCCCAATCAGGGTGTGAATTGAGTGCTTGTCCCCAAAACCGAACTAATTCTGGCATTAACCGCTGCCAATCGCCATCACTGACGCCTTTAGGTGCTCGCCAGATTTTTGTAGCAAATTGACTCAAATACACCCCATCACTTTTGTCAGGAAGGTTAATCATCAAATAGGCTTTTAATAAATCATAGGCCGAATCGACTAATTTTATGCGGTTTGGATCATTAGGCGGTAATCCTGTTAGCTGGGTTAGGTAGTTGGTAATATGATTATAAAATGGTGTAGCAATATTACGCGAATTGGTCACTCGATAGCTAGCCCATAATTTATTTAATAAAACATCATTATGATTCAATCCAAATCGATAAGTTAACGGTGCACCTTGTTCCTGACGATAAAGTAGTTGTTCTAATCGTTGTTGCAACTCATATTGTGTTTGTAATTGAATGACATAATCTTGTGTAACAGAATCATCCGCTTTTTTAACAAGTTCAAGGCTATGATCAATTAGTGAGGCATTACGGAAATATGATGTGAGTAATGCCACTCCTGTCACTGCCATGGACATAAGTAAAACATAACAAGACAAAGTTCCCCATTGAACGCCCATTCTTTGCCCTAATTGTAATTGAGCATCATCGCTAATTGACTGCAATGTAGGTGTCATTGACAAATAATGTTCAAAAAGTGGTTGATCTTCTTTCGGAGATAACTGATCAGGTGTAAAAAAAAGTCCGCGAACATGTGGAGAATAAGGGAATGAAATGAGCGACGTTAAATAACGTGTAATGTTATTGATATCACATTTAACTAAATCCTGACTCAGTTTAAGCAAAAAAGAGTAATGGGTATTTTTTTTAATCTGCTCTACGCCACGTTGGCAACACTCTTTAGCCAATTGATTCAGCGACACCACAACAGATTCCATCGTCTCTTTGTTTAATGATGGAAAAAGCAGACCAACGCTTTGTTCCATACGTCCTGCTTGTGACCATTCGCAACTTTGACCCGCAACTAAATAAACTGGCGCAGACCAATTTAATGCTTTATTAAGAGCTTGCAGTTGTAGTATATCCTTTTCTAGCGCTAATTGTTGTTGTCGTGTATTGTCAAGATAATGTTTAGGTAGGATTATAATTAACGCATCAAGTGGTTTTTGTAAAAAAGGAATACAACGTGAAAACTGTTTTTTTAACGCTTGCAGCCATGAAATATTTACTTCATCCTTAATATCACCACCATAAATCATTAAGGTATCATCGCATAATTGCCAGAGTTCAGTAGTCAAATTAGGTAATAATTGTTGAGTATCAGAAGAAGCCCCCAATACTAAACATTTGCGAATTTTATAACGCCAAAACAATCCTGAACGATATCGACACTGCTTTTTTATCTCTAAAAATTCGGGAAATGGCAGTGGTTTTTCAGATTTTTTAGGTTCAATTGGGTTTAATGATTCTCGCTTGGCTTTATCTTTAGCCCATATTTTACGACTGTTTGTAATAATGATCGGCGTCAATAATAAGCCGAATAACAATAGCATCGCTTGTAACCAAATGGTAATTTTTTGTCCTATTGTTGGGTAACCTAACCAAGTTCCCCAAAAAAAGAGACCAACAGCGAAGAATAGTGCGGCCAATAATATAATGAAAATTAATCCAATTTTTTTCCATTTATTTTTCATTTATGATTCCTCGCTTACTGCTGTCACCACTGAAAATAGCCATTGATTTTGGCTTCTTGCAGCAATTAAATTATTTTGTTTTGTTTTAGTTATCATCTCGCATCCTAGCGCCAATGAAAGCCAATAAGAAAGTTCAGTTTGATTACCTGCGAGGCTTTCTAATTTATATATCTGTTCTGGGGAGATGTTCAATTCAGCTAAATGTTTGGTAATATTGACTTCTTGTTTGAAATCCAAGTTGTTAATCCATAGTTGATTTATTTTATTTATTGCAGGTTGTATCTCAACCATCTGATTAACACCGACAAATAGATCGTCAGTTACCATTGGCCGTAATATTTCACTTTTTGCAATATCAATTGCTAAATCAAGATAATGTTGTTTATCCATCAATAAAAAAGCACATAGGAAAGCGGTACCTGATGAAATAGTGTTATTGATAATCACTAACTGTAAGCCAGTTTGAGTTGAGTCAATCCATTCTGTCAATTTGTCGGGATTAGCAGAAGGCATAATCTGATGAGTGAGAGTATAAGGCTGTACTATTTTTACTGTTTTATAGGCTTGATGGATATCATCATCGACATAATTGTAAGCGTCATTTGATGAATACACAGTGATGTTGATAGGCTCAGTTACAGGAATAATAGATAATTGATGATGGATAGAAAAAAACAGATCTTCAATGCGTTGATGGAGTTCTACTGTATCATTAAATGCTAATGATTTATTGATTTGATTCTCTAAATCAGCACTACCTGAAAATAGTTGTTGTATGCTTATTTGATTAGGTAAAAGATAATAACTATCAAGAACCACTAATGATTTCATTGCCCATGCTTGCCAATTTTGTTCAATATGTTTCTGCTCATGTTGCCATATTTCATATTCTTCTTGTGCTAGGCCATAGAGATAAAAACGAATACCAATTGCAATACCGCCAATCATTGATGGTATAAATATTGTACCAGCCCAAAATGTCCATTGTTTGCTGTAATCATTATTTGGCCACATCAAAGCAAGTATTATGCCGGTAATAAATATCAATACTATAAAAAATAAAAACCATCGCTCTAGATGTAACTTTACAGGTGGTTTTAACGTGTCCATCACTTTAGGTTTAGGCCAAGACATGATATTACTCCATCTCCATACTGTGAATGGTTGAAAGTACTTTACAACCACATTCACACAAACACTGGTCAATTACCACAACTTTACCATCAGAGGAGCAAGTTTGAGATCCTTCAATAATTTTGTTAACACCATGCCCTTTTTTAGGGCAACTCACTAGATCGCCAATCAACGCAACAGGTTTGCCTTCAACAGTCATTGTTGATGAAACCGAAATTACCGATCCACCATGTGTTGTTGGGTCACCTAATCTAACCACATTTTTTCCCATTTTTACTACTCCATGTTACTTAACTTATTTATTATCAATAACCTTTGTACTTTAAACGTGAATGAAATGGTCTGTCCTATTATTCAACTATTGGACTATGTCTCATTTCGTGTAATTTTTCTTTGACACTATTAAATAGCCACGGTTTCGGATAACCCCAAATGGCGTATATTTTATTACTTAGAAAAGAGTAATGACCACCGAACATAAAAAATAATATAAAAAGCAACAGAATAAACGCAAAAAAAGAAAGTACCAAAAAACTGACTATCCATGTTAAGGGATCGCTTAAAAGAAATGACATCAAGAAAAGGAGTACAAAATTTAAAATACAAAAGCCACCTGAAAAAATAGCGCAATATTTCAATAAATGTAAAGTTGAGGCACCAACAGAACGGGGAAAAAAGAAAGCATGTTGCTGCGGTAGTCGTACGGCATAGGCTTTATAGCTATTATTTTTTTGTGGTTTGACAATCACTTCAATATAATCACCGTCTTTAAAACCGACACCAACCAGTTTACCTTCCACCCATTTACTACCAATATAACAACAAAAACCTTGCCCAGCTATTTTTACACTACCACTGGTTAATGAACCGAGTATAGATGCTGTTGAGACGATTACTTCAAAAAAACTGAGTATAATAATTCCAATAAGGTTTATTAAACCGATATGGTCTGAACGCATCTCTTTTTCGTCATTAGTTACAACTAATTGACTTACCGTACCTTTTAATACTTGATAATCACTAGACATATACTAGTCCTTGTTGTTCTCTTATTTATTTCCGATAACCTTAGTACTTTAAACCTGAATAAAATGGTCCGTCCTATTATTCAACTATTGGACTATGTCTCACCTCATATAACAACATCATCTTTAGGCTGTTTACCTCTTTCATCTAACACAGTTACCCAAGCTGGTAAAATTGGTGTCCGACAATAATAATCGGCATAAGGATTATATTTCGTTAGCTTTTTAAAATCTGGCGTTTGCGGGTCATCAAATAATATTGGATCGCCATTACGGTTCATTTTTTTAAACTGAAGATTTTCTTTGACACTATTAAATAGCCACGGTTTAGGATAACCCCAAATGGCGTATATTTTATTACTTAGAAAAGAGTAATGACCACCGAACATAAAAAATAATATAAAAAGCAACAGAATAAACGCAAAAAAAGAAAGTACCAAAAAACTGACTATCCATGTTAAGGGATCGCTTAAAAGAAATGACATCAAGAAAAGGAGTACAAAATTTAAAATACAAAAGCCACCTGAAAAAATAGCGCAATATTTCAATAAATGTAAAGTTGAGGCACCAACAGAACGGGGAAAAAAGAAAGCATGTTGCTGCGGTAGTCGTACGGCATAGGCTTTATAGCTATTATTTTTTTGTGGTTTGACAATCACTTCAATATAATCACCGTCTTTAAAACCGACACCAACCAGTTTACCTTCCACCCATTTACTACCAATATAACAACAAAAACCTTGCCCAGCTATTTTTACACTACCACTGGTTAATGAACCGAGTATAGATGCTGTTGAGACGATTACTTCAAAAAAACTGAGTATAATAATTCCAATAAGGTTTATTAAACCGATATGGTCTGAACGCATCTCTTGTTCGTCATTAGTTATAACTAATTGACTCACCGTACCTTTTAATACTTGATAATCATTAGACATATAATAGTCCTCGTTCGTCGATATCTTGCTCCACTAATGCTAACGCTTCTGTGAGCGTTATAGCATCATTAGATTCGCTCTCTTCTTGATTAAAGGCATTTCTTTGTTCTTGCGGAGTTTTATAAATATGTTTTTTATTATGAGGCATTAAATGTTTATCAGTTCTTAACGCACAACGTTTTAACCAAGTTTCTAAATTATTATCAGTAACAAGTAATACCACAATATCAAATACTAACGTTATGACTTCTAATAACCCTGCAAGTCTAAAAAGTACCATTCTTAGTGCTGCAAATGAAGCAATTCTACGCACAAATACGGCCGTTCCGAGTCTTTTTATTATTGCAAACATCGTCGGCTTAGTTAGTAAGCTGCGACACCAAACAAAATGGTAGGTAAAAGCCGCTAGCGTCGACGAAACTCCACTGATAAAACCAGTAAAAGCTGATACTCTAAGTAATCCTGCAATGCCACCTAAAACCCCTGATAGTGCTTTACCTAAACCATAAATCACATTACGTGTGCCTTTTGAAACGGCAGTGACCATGGCTAACACTTCTACCCCCGCGGATGCTAACGCAAATCCGGCAGACATTTTCAATGTCGAAAACCATTCATCTTTATCTAAACTGGGGTTACTTTTGCTGATACTATTAAAATTATAGAGTTCTAACATCGCGACAACAACAGCAATCCGCATTGATTTTAATGTTCCGGCCATCTTTTTAGATATACCAATATCGCCTTCTGATGCTTTAAATCCTAGATAAAATAATTTATTTACTTTGGCTTGAGGAAATATTCGCTTAACGCCTAATGTTATTTTGTTATCCATTCTTGCTATTGCATCATTTAATAATAAACGAGTTTTTTCAACTGCCGCCTTTGTTCTTAAATTCCAGCGGTTGTGATAAAGAGGGAGATCTGTAGTACCCAAATTGGGGCCTTTATCCATCGAAGTTAATGCTGAAAGAAATTGATATTCCAATTGTAGATAACAAAATATCGAGCCTTTTGATACCCCGGCAGTTGCAAGGGCTAAACCCTTAAACAATAATGTACTGACTGAATATAGTGCATTTCCTAATTTGTCAAAAATGGGCTGAAATTTATTCATTATAAATATACCCTTTTTATCTACCTAATCTTGCTTTTTGGTTTGTTACTATTTTTGATGGTTTTCACAGGAGCCACTTTTGTCGATTTAGTTGTCTGCGCTTTTTTCGATTTTACCTTCTGATTTGATTGTTTTGCCCACTCAAGTACAATGCCTTCGCTTTTATCAAAATCGAGAATTAATGTTTGTGTTGTATCAGGATGATGACTATTTCTTTGCAAGAGAAGGCTTGATACCACGGGTAAAATTTGTTGATTCAAAATACTATCGATATTTCTTGCTCCAGTATCTGGCAATAAACACGCACTAACCAATTGATCGTAGAGTTGTTTGCCCACATTAAAATCGATTTTATAATGTTTTTGTAACCGTGAAGCCACTTTGTCTAATTTCATTTCCACAATATGTCGTAATGAATCGTTTGATAGGGGTGTGAAAATAACAGTTTGAAAACGTGCAAGCAGTGCTGGTTGAAAGTGTTCTCGAATAATCGGACGTAATAATTCATGCTGTGTAGCTACATCTGCGTCAGGCATTTGTTCAAAAAGTGCCATAAGTTCATCGCTACCCAAATTCGACGTCATAAGAATTAATGTGTTGCGAAAATCAATTTCCCGACCTTCTCCATCTCGCATAAATCCACGGTCAAAAACTTGATAAAATAAGTTAAGCACATCGCGATGCGCCTTTTCAACTTCATCTAATAAAACCACGCTATAAGGCCGTTTTCTGACAGCTTCTGTCAAAACGCCACCTTGACCATATCCGACATAGCCAGGAGGTGATCCTTTGAGTTGGGAGACAGTGTGTGCTTCTTGGTATTCAGACATATTGATAGTAACCAGCGATTGTTCACCCCCGAATAATGTATCAGCTAGTGCCAAAGCTGTTTCGGTTTTACCCACCCCCGAAGGCCCAACGAGCAAAAATACCCCCATCGGGGCTTCTTCTGAAGTGAGTCCTGTTTTAGCTGCCCGAATCCGTTTGGCAATTTCAAACAACGCATTATCTTGTCCTACTACACGTAAACGAAGATCGTCCTCAAGTGTCAATAAATGGCTTTGTTCATCTTTTAATAGACTTTCTAATGGAACACCTGTCCAATCTGCAATGACAGAAGATACTGTGCGGCTATCCACATCTAACGACAATAATGGTGCAGTACCTTGCAGTTCAGTTAATGTTTTCTGAACTTCGGCCAATTGCTTGCGTATTTTTTTATCAGCTTTAGGTGTTAGTTTTTTTCGTAATTCAATTAATGTTTCAATCTGTTTTTTTTCTTTTTCGAATTGAGTTTTTGCGAAAGTTAATTTTTGCTGTAATTGGCTTAATTGGCTATCAATATCGGTTAGACGCGTTGTTGCGTCAGATTCGCCAAGGGAAACATCAACCTCAATGGCTTCTTTTTCGATAATGAGTGCATCAATCTTAGCTTCAATTTTTGTAATTGATTCAGGAATCGTATCCAGCCCCATTCTGACACGGGCAGATGCTGTATCTAATAGATCAACGGCTTTATCAGGTAATTGACGACCACTAATATAACGTCGAGATAATAAAACCGCAGTTTTGACTGCTTCATCAAGAATATGAACGCCATGATGCTGCGCATATCGTGATTTTAATCCGCGTAACATAAGGCTAGCTTTTTCATCATCCGGTTCATCGACTTTGACCATTTGAAAACGCCGTTCAAGTGCGGCATCTTTCTCAAAATATTGTTTATATTCCGACCATGTTGTGGCGGCAATGGTTCGCAACTCTCCCCTTGCTAAAGCTGGTTTTAACAAATTGGCGGCATCTGCACCACCGGCAGAATTCCCCGCACCAATGATAGTATGAGCTTCATCAATGAACAATAATATCGGTACTTGAGATTGCTGAACCGCGTCAATAACATTTTTAAGCCTTTGTTCAAATTCACCTTTAACGCCGGCTCCTGCTTGGAGCAAACCGAGATCAAGCGTAAGTATACTGACACCTTTAAGATTGGTTGGTACATTACCTTCAGCGATACGCAATGCTAATCCTTCAACTAGTGCGGTTTTCCCGACTCCTGGTTCTCCTACTAAAATGGGGTTATTTTTACGACGACGGGATAAAATATCCACCATCTGCCGAATCTCATCATCACGACCAAATACTGGATCAATTTTTCCGGTTTTGGCTTTTTCAGTGACATCCTCAGTGAAGCGACTAAGTGCTGCTTGGTGATGATTCTGCTTAGAATGAGTATTTGAAGCGGACGATTGCAACTCTTTATCTACTTGATCGGGTAATGCGGTGATCTCATTTGATGAATAACTATATTGATTACTCGGATTTTCATCAGACATTTGATCTAACATTGAACGCATTTTTTGTAATGAGATAACCGATAGACTCAACAAAGGCCATGCTTGTTGCGCTTTTAAGCAATGAGGCATGGTTTGTAGTGCCTGTAAAATATGCACGGAGCGAATCATGTCTTCATTATCTTCTAATGAGGCTTTTAACCATGCTGACTGTAATATAGCAATCAACGATGATGATAAACTGGGTTTTTTATTAATCGTATGCGGTATTGAATCCAAGTAGCTGAGTAATCCTTGCCAAACGTTATCCATATCAAGCTGATAGTGCCTTGCAATAACCGTAATATCGCCAGATCCTTGTTCTAATAATTTTAATAACCAATGCTCAAGTGTGATTTCCGTATGTGCACGTGTTTGGCATAATACAGCCGTTGCCTCAAGTGCTTTTGCACAATAGGGATTTAGTCTTCTTAATAACACAGAGGGATCCGCAATCATGACTATTCCTTTTATTATTTCATTTTTAAACCAATAATGGTTGAACCAGTTTTTCAACAGGATCAACCAATGAGACATTAGCCGCGACTTTCAACCCAACTGTCTGAGTGAATAATATTGCCATCTTTGTAAGTCCACGTTATTTTTTCATAACGCAGTTCAATACGTTCTAAATGATTATATTGTTCTTTGGTTGGATCTTTAATGTTATGCATTTCAGGTTTAATGGATACTACTTTCACACCGTCCATTAAAGTATTGAAATATTCAACTTCTTGCCCTGCATCATTAATTTTGTACCATTTAATTTCAACAGATTTTAAGTTTTGGCCAGTGGTAACTGCTTTATAAAGATAAGGCGATGATGCATCTACTTCTTTAACAAATTCAAGTGCTTTATGGACACGAGTTCCTGTTAATTTACCTGTATTGCCATCTGTCGGTATGTAGACTTTATGGTCAAACTCAACCACTTCAACACTACCTTCACGACCTACTACGGTTACAGAACCTTTAATATCTGCCCCACCGTCATCTTTTAAAAACATATATGCTGGAACTGCCATGGTATTTACTCCTTTCGTTGGTTTTTTTACACATTTTCATTGTTCATTTGTCAAAATACAATTTGACATTTGAGGAATTAAACTAATTTCTACTCGTCGATTTTTTGCTCGATTTTCTAATGTATCATTATTTACTAACGGTTTTTTAGCACCATATCCTTGTATTGCAAAACAGGTTTCAGGAATATCACTTGTTTTTATGATCCAGTTTCTTACTGCAACCGCCCGCTCTAATGATAACTGTATATTTTTGCTTTCATCACCAGTCGAATCAGTATGACCTGTAATTAAAATAAGCAATCCTGTTCCTTGATTAGCATTGATCTGTTTTTTCATTTCTACTAAAGCATTAATTAATACTTTACTTGAGTCTTGTTTTAGGTTTGACTGCCCACTTTCAAAGAGTGATAAACTATCTAAACGTATAACGGGAGGTGGATCTTTGATCACTACTTCGGTTTCTTTGACAATGATTTTTTCAGGCTCTGGTGGTTTTGCTATATAATCACTCATTGCAATATTTAATGGTTCAACCAACTGTTGTCCTCGATAAAGTCCCAATCCTAAACGAACCGGTTCACCTTGCGCTAGATATTGATTTAATATGGAAATATCATCTTTTAATTGTGCAAGCGCTTGCCGTTTTTCTTCATAAGATTCCATAGAAATGAGTCTGTAATGGTGAATATCATTTTGTATCTGATGGGCAAGTTTAAGGTTATTCCAAAACGACGCACCCAAACAACCGCTCACAAAAACAGAGGTGATCATGATTAAACTACAGATCATCGTACAAATTGGCGAGAATGGGTACGCTATAGGCATAAATTTAACTAATGCATCAGGCGGGCTGATGCCTTCTTGGATTTTATGTGTATTCGGGAGAGACAATGTGGTCAAGCTTTCCCATAATTTCTGCATTATATTATCGTTCGTGACCGATTGATTAGTGGGATAAATCGCCATAGCAGTTGGTACACATTTAGCGATAGGTTGTTTTGAATCGACTAACGTCGCTAATATAGTACGTTCAATCCAAGACTGAGTTTCGCTCAAAAAAGGTCGTATTCTCAAACGACGTTCTCGTTCATCTGAAGTAATTTTGATGTCATTTACCCAGTTATTAATAGGTGATAAATAACGATCAAGCAAGTATAGACGTTTATTGACCAGTTGAAACCAGTAAATCGGCAATGGATTTTGTTCATCATAAATTAAATCGTTAAAACCAATATGTGTTGATAAATAGACAGGCACTTGGTATTTTGCTATACGACATGTGTCAACCCAAGATTGACGAAATGCTTGCAATTTAGCGATCAATAATCCTTGTTTATCTTCTAATTCTGGAGCAAGGGCAAGAAATAAGCCTACCCGCCCTAACATATCAGGCCATTTTGCGATTAATGAATCATAGACTATAGGAAGATGAGAATACTCATCAACATAGATCCAAACCGCTTCAGATGAGACTAACACATTCGATTCAGCCAATGATAAATCGTGAGGAAAAAAATCTTTCGCAGCACTCCCCGTTACTAATAAAATTGGTAAACGATAACGTTGTCTTGCTGGTAATAAATCAAGTTTTTGTGTCAAAAACTGAATGTTTGCTGTTGATGAAGCAAGTACTCGTCGGTAGTGTTGCATTCGCCATAATAATCCACTGGCAATTGCTACAACTAGGATGGAACCAATCATCTTCCAACCAATTGTTATCGGTAAGAAAACAAACAGTAGCAATAAGCTTAATATGACCGCGTAGATAATCTCGATACGCCTAGGGTAATCGCTCATAAAACTCCTTTTTAACCGACAATTTGTTGAATCAATGTATCAAGTTGATGATTTAATATGAAATATAGCGCAACAACAACAACAACTGATAATGCAGTGCAAGATAATAAAAGGGTTTTTCGTCCCCAATACCGATAAGTTTGTGTATACTCAATTATCGGGTGAGATTGTTCGGGTTCATATTCGCGAACAGCTTCGCGCAATTCTAAAATGAGGTGCTCTCGTTCTATTTGAGGTTTATCAAGATAACGCCCTTGAAATCCTAATCCTAATACTCGATCAAAACAACTCAACACTAACATCTCTTTTATATCCGCTTTCAATCGTGTTCGAATTTTTTCAAATAAATCATTACCGGCATTATGGGTATTAAAAAAAATAACTTGTAATGGCGAACCTAACCATTCATCGTAATCTTGATTTTTAGGGTTATCTCGATGGCAAAGCAAGACCGTTTCATCTAATAATGCACATAAAGCGTAACTGATATCGTCAATCACATCATGGCTATATTGAGCGTTATTCAATTTGTCACGAACCGTTATTATCTGCTGTTTACAAAGCTCGTATAGTTTATGTCCAGAAGGAATATCTGCTTTGGCTTTTAGTTGTACTACCACTAAGATTGAATCTCTTAGTAACTCATCAATAACCAGTTTTTGGGATTCTATACTCATAATGTTTATCCTATGATCGCAAAACCGCGAACAATTCCAATGAAATATCAGGCATTGCCCTCGGCACATAAAATTCACAACATCGTGTTAGCAACATATTTTTTGCCGCATTATGTGAAAGATCTAATGCAAAATATTGATTTTCTAAACGCATCGGTATAGCCGCGGGTACATGGCTGAGCGCTTTTAGTGGGATTCCGGATAAAGCTGAATGTATAATCTGCCTTACATCATCAGGTGCTCCAGCTTTACATAAAATCGGAAATTGTGACTGTAATTGATGTCCCGGCATACTTGAACGAACAGAGAGATAAAAATCAGCATCTTCAACCAGTCTAGAATCGTTTAATCTTCCTGTCCATAACGTATCTTTGTCATGAACCAAATCAATTTTAATCACGCGAGATGGTAAACTTTCTTCTAATAAATTGCGTACTAATCCAAAAAGGGGAGGGAACACGTCATTGAGTGTAGTATGCTGATAAGTGGGAATACCATCAACATCATTCGCCAATGAAAATGTAAGTAAAGCACCTGTTAATGCGGTTAACGTTTGATAAAGATTTTCTGGATGAATAGTCGGATTATCCCGCAAGAATTTAAGCTGCGGTTCAAAAGTGTTTAATGCATTTAAAAGCCAAAATAAAGAAACATCAGCTATCGCAAATTCGGCCATTTGTTGATTGCGTTCATGACGCATACCCATTAATCGCTGACGTTTTGCTTGTATTTGAACACAGAGAAGCTCTAACTCTTTTAATAATGTTCCACTTTGAGTAAATAGATTCATTAGTGGTGGAATGTAGCCAAAATCAAGGACAAATTGGCCATTAAGATCTCGTTTTAATTTTGCAATCGGACAGGTTAAATAGTCGCTATGGTCTTCAAAGTCGAATAAAAATGTCAAGGCATAACGTTCAACGGCAATCGTTTCAGCATTTTGACCAAACAGATCGGTCACTTCCATCCATTCTTGTCGATAACGTAACGGTCTCTCAAGATGTTGATTATCTTGCAAGCAGTTTCCACCATTAGCCAGCAATAACGGAATGCCCACAAAAACAGTAACTTCTTCAAGTTCAACTGGTATATCAGTATTAAGTGCCCTGATTTCCGGTAATTTATCGGCAACATCGGTATTGATGAACACACCATCAGGAAAACGAATACTGATTGATTCGACTTTAAGACGATCTACCGTCAGTGCTTGCGTATCAATAATCAGTTTTTCAATGCCCCATGGATTAGCCACCGACAAAGTGGCTAATTTTTGTGAAGAAAATTGATTCCACAATATTTGCTGTTGGAATTGTTGAGGCGTCAAAAAGACGCCTTCGTTCCATAGAGGTCGAAAGATTTTCATGTATCCTAACACTCCCTGTTTTTATATAAATGATATTATGCTTTGGCTTTTGGCATTTGTGATACCATCGACAAATTAATATCCATTCCTTCAATCTGGAAATGAGGGATTAAAAAAGTTTTAACACGGAAAAAACCCGGATTATCCTCAATATCTTCAACCATCACTTTAGCTTCTCGTAATGGATGTGCAGCTTGAACTTCATCGCTAGGATCAGTCATTTCTGTAACTAGGTTACTAATCCATTTGTTTAATTCAAGTTCTAATACTCGGCGATCTTTTGTTGCACCAATATTTTCGCGTTGAATCACCTTCAAATAGTGTGCAATACGTGATAATAAGAAAATATAAGGTAAACGCGCATTAATTCGACTATTAGCTGTAGCTTCTTTTGTGTCATAAAGTGCTGGTTTTTGTGTTGAATTAGCAGAGAAGAAGCATGCATAGTCTCTATTTTTATAAAAAGAGAGTGGAATAAAGCCTAAATTTGCAAATTCGAATTCTCGTGTTTCTGGAATAAGTACCTCTGTTGGAATCTTAACTTGGTTACCCATTCCTAAATCGTAAAGGTGTATTGGTAGATCCTCAACCAGTCCACCCGCTTGCGGCCCTCGAATCTGAACACACCAGCCATTGCGAATAAAGCTTTGTACCATGTTAGCAGCAAAAGCATATGAAGCATTAGCCCATAAATAACGGTTATGATCAAGGCCTTTAACGTCCTCAATGAAGTTAAAGCTACGTACAGGCACAGTATCAGGACCATAAGGTAAACGCGCTAATACTCTTGGTAATGTAAGCCCCACATAACGAGAGTCGTCTGTATTACGGAAACTATTCCATTTTGTATACTCTGCACGATCGAAATAGTTAGCAATATCTTTTATTGCAGCCACTTCTTCCATGGTCTCTTTACCAAAGAATTTAGGGCCGACTGAACCCATGAATGGCATATGTGCTGCAGCTGAAACTTTTGAGATATTGCGTAATAAAGCAATATCTTGTGGACCACGATCAAATTCATAATTTGAAATTGTTACACCGATTGGTTCTCCACCTGGAGTGTCATATTCTTGAATATAAGTATGTCGATAAAAACCTGTTTGGATAATTTCTGGTGCATCCTCAAAATCTTGACGAAGTTCTTCTTTTGATACATCTAATAATTCAATTTTTACATTGCGACGAAAATCAGTCCGGTTGACGAGAAACTTCAACCCTCGCCATGTTGCTTCAATTTCTTGAAATGTTTCATTATGCATAATAGCATTAAGTTGACGGCTCAATTTCTGATCTATTTGGCTAATATGATAATCCAATAAATGTTTATCCAATTTTTCAATTTTTTGAGAGGAATTTTGAATCAATTTAAGCAAAATGTTAACAGCCATTGTAACACGCTCATCTAGTGAAGACTCTGACAAGACGTCATTGTCATCATATTTATCTATTCCACCTGCTTTTTCAATCGGGTTTAAATTGATTTTGTTAAATAAAGACTGGTAAACACTACCATTATCGTCTAACTCAATTTTACTCGTATTTTTTTGTTCCTTTTGTATGGTCATAACTCTTCCCTTATATTGCCATTAAAACAGCGATCCTGTTTTGAAATTTGCTAAACTGATTTATTAAAAATATCTATTTAATGCTTTGAGATACAATTGATTCTAATTCAGCACGAAGTTCATCAGATAGTTGTTCATCTTTCACGATTTTTTCAAGTTCATACCGAAGTGTAGCGTTATCCAACAAATTTGACTTTAAATCTCTTAATAAATTACGCATAGCGAGTAACGATCGAAGTTGTGGGATTTTCTTAGCAATTTGTTCGGGTGAAAAATCACTCATTGATTCAAATGCTAGATTAATACTAATTTCACTACCATCATCAGCAAGGGTATTAGGAACACTAATTGTTGCTTCAGGTCGAAAATCTTTTAGGACGGCGTCAAAGTTATTCTTATTAATTGATATTTTTTCTTTTTCGGATAATGAACGTTTATCTTTACCACGACCATAATCACCAATCGATAAAATTTTTAGTGGTAATTCAATTTTCTTTTTAGCCCCACCAGTGTGGAGATCTAAATGAATATTGACACGAGCAGGAGGAACTTCATTTTGATAGCTGTTTGACATAATTTTTCCTTATTAAATTTAATATTTATCAAAGCAAAATAGATAATTTTTTATGTAAAATTACTTTTTATTCTATGGTCTACAATCAACTATTGTATAAAAATATCCTATAGCGATGTATAGCTTAACTTAGTTAATGCAATACAAACTTTTTTGCAATTTCACAGATTTTTTATTTTTTCAATACCTAATATGTTAAACTATTGTAAAATAAGTTGACAAGTTTTTTTACTTTTTGGTGTAACCTATTTCAATTAATGGTATTAGATAATATTTTACGTAAAATTATTTTTTTTATTATATAATTTACAATTATTTACAATTTTCTGCTGTATTAAAATAACCCGTTGCGATGAATAGCTTAATTTAGTTATTACAATACAATTTATTCATACTTTCATATATTTTTAATTTCTTCAATATATAATCTGTAAAAGTTATGTAAAATAACTTGATAATATCCAAGAAAGTGCATGGTAACTTATTTAATGCTTCCACCATTCTCGTTCCTGATATTGTCTACGGGAATCCGTATTCGTAAATTATTATTAACACAAATAACAAATTACAGTGATAACTTAATAAAAAAATCATTGATTTTATCTAAAAAATCCTCTACTTTTTTAGAGGTTAATTAGATAACCTATATTGTATAGAAAATATCTTTAGAAAAATTAATTGTAAAAGAACAAAGAATGAACAAGTCCAAAATCAGTCTGCGTATTGGCTCTGGATTAATGGGTAATTGATTATGCCATTAACTTCGTATCCAATAATTGACAAAACGAGATTATCCACTGATGCGCTAACTATCAGCCAACAGTTATTTGAATGCTCATTAGATTATCAACAGCGCCCAATATAAACAACAGCCCCCTGAAGGGGCTAAATGGGTCACTTTTTACCGCGAAGCACCACCAATACCCGAGTATATTAAGGTGATTCATACAAAATCTGAAGATGTGAAATCGAAAGACGATGATTAATGATGACAAATATTACCAAATCATAACCGGAATAGTTTCCGAACTAGAGATATTTGATACCGAGCAGCAGTTCCTAAAAACCCGCAAATTAGCCGGTTTACCTGCACTGGGATTATTTTTTTTAGGCGATGTGGTTGCCGCCACAAGCCAATTAAATACCACTGATAGTAACGAAGAAGCAGCGGAATTTTTAAATAGTGTCCAATATTTCCGTTGTAAAATGGGGTCGAATATTATTGAAGGCATATTCTGTCGAGTCTTTTTTAATAATGGTGATCAGGTGGAAGTGGTGGTCGAACCTCGAAGTGATGGCAGTTATTTTGCTTATGCACTACGTCGATTAATTGATCATCGACTGTGGTTACATCCTTGGGCAACTAA
>CAMLIK010000024.1 GCA_946480175.1 uncultured Gilliamella sp. | reverse complement strand
ACTAAAGGACCTTTTCCTGTTACTTGGCATACTCGTGACATGTCAATAATTCTCCGAAATTTCTATGCTTAAGCCTTGGGCGTAATATGTTAATGGAATTAACCTCGTCAGGCTTTTAGTTTGCTGCAGTTCTATTTGAGAAGCAGTCTAACCTCTCACACTACACCCATAATAATGAGGTAGCGAAGTATACGCTTTTACTGGCAATTTCTCAAGCATTATCTTATCTAAGCTTGAAAATAAGTTTTTAATTGAAAAAAGATTAATAAGGCTATATTGGTTATTATGGCGAAATAATTATCGCATAATACGTATTGTTTTTGTTCAATATATAATGATTTAATCTTATAATAATGATGTTTTAATAGTATAGATTTTATCTATTAGCCTTAATTTACTAACTTTCAAGGAGATAGTATGAGTCAGTTTACGCCATATAGCATCTATGGCATTATCGGTTATCCTTTGGGTCATAGTATGAGCCCACTTATTCATACTACATCATTTCAAGATTATGGTATTCCAGCCGTACTTGTGCCTTTTCCAACACCACCAGAAGAAATTGCGACACTTTTTAAGTCAGTTCGATTACTTAATATTCGGGGTTTATGCGTTACCATTCCTCACAAGCAAACCATCATTCCTTATTTAGATGAAGTCACCGATCACGTTAAAAAAGCCGGTGCTGCCAATTTAGTTTATTGGGATGGTGATAAACTTTGCGGTGATAACACAGATATTATTGGTTTCATGCAACCATTAGTGCAAAAGAAAGTACCAGATGAATATAAAAAAGTCTTAGTACTTGGTGCAGGAGGAGCGGCTCGCGCGGCGGTTGTTGGCTTACATGATCTTGGATATAGCGATATAACGGTTACCGATATTGTCACTGATCTACCAGAAGCGTTAGCGAAAGAGTTTAATCTCAAAATAGCAGCTTGGGAGGATAGAGATAAAGTTGAAGCACAAATTATCATTAACTCAACGCCATTAGGTATGCAAGGTAAATTTGAAGAGCAAACCCCTTATGAACAAGCGTGGTTCAAAGGTAAAGGTATTGCTTATGATATTGTGTATACACCATATAACACGAAGTTTAGACAAGAAGCAGAAAAAGCAGGATGGGAATCGATTTCTGGACGTGAGATGTTTATTGGTCAAGCAAATGCTCAATTTAAAATTTGGACAGGAAAAGATCTTTCTGATAGAGCAAAACAAGCAGTGATTGATGCTTTAGCAGGAAAATAAACGTTAAAGACATCCACCTCATTGAATTGAGGTGGAGTTAATCTTCATCTTAAGAATTTACTAAATCTATAAAAGTAGTAAGTGTGATTAGTAAATTTAAAATATGATTAAAAAGGAGTATTTATGACTAATTTAGAGTTACAAGCATTTCGCCGTTTTCTAATGCTAAAAGTATCAGAAGCAAGTGAGTATATTGGTAAAACTGATGTGAAGACCTGGCACGATTGGGAAAATGGCACTTTACCTATTCCTGAAAATGTAGCAACAGCAATGAGAGAATTAAAAAACCTTCGTAGTGAAAAAATAAAACTGATTATTAATAGCATTAATGACCGTGTTGGCAGCAATACTATTCGTTATTTCATGACATACCAAGAGTTTAAAAAGGTTAATCCTGAACTTGATGTTATTCAATGGCGGTTACATCAATCAATTGCTACTGAACTTTACTTTCGAGGTTTAGAAAAGTTGTGTTGATTTTTATGCGCAACGCTAAATTTACTTTAAACAATATTATGTAAATTGTAATAATTTATTTACACTCTCACTTTTTATTATTATTCATTAAATCAAATAGATAGTGTGTAAATAAATCATTCTGTAAAAAAATATTGCAAAAACAAAAATGAATCACTAGCATAGGTAGCTTATATTGAGAGCGGTTTATCAAGAAGGACCCAAAATGAAGAACACAATTTTTTTAGTTGGTGCAAGAGCTGCCGGTAAAACCACAATGGGTAAAATGTTAGCCAATAAGTTATCATTTTCTTTTATTGATACAGATTGTCATTTACTTGAAACTACACAAAAAACCGTTGCTGAGATTGTTGAAAAAGAGGGTTGGGAAGGTTTTCGTGCTAGAGAAAGCCAAGTTCTTATTGATACAGCTAAGCCAAATAGAGTGATTGCAACTGGAGGTGGTATGGTGTTAGCCGAGCAAAATCG
The DNA here is from genome assembly GCA_946480175.1 of uncultured Gilliamella sp. Classification (GTDB taxonomy): domain Bacteria; phylum Pseudomonadota; class Gammaproteobacteria; order Enterobacterales; family Orbaceae; genus Gilliamella. The sequence continues at coordinate 24,567 of CAMLIK010000024.1, read as the reverse complement.
ACAGTTTATGAAACAAAATGGTATCGTCATTTTTCTATCTGCTCCGGCTGCAACATTAGCAGCACGTTTGATGAAAGATCCTAACGTTGCTCAACGACCATCGTTAACTGGTTTGTCCATTTCCGATGAGATGGAAAAAGTGCTTGCTGAGCGTTTACCATTATATCATGATGCTGCTCATTATATTGTCGATGTTGATCAAGACGAAAATTTGATTCTAAATCAGATGATTGAAAAACTGAAAAGTCACTAACGGATCTCCTTTCATTTTCTTACATCAATTGTCCATTAAGCTATTTCTATAAATTAGTTTTTATCTAATTTTATCTTTTTGAATTTTTCAAAAAATACTTGCCATTAAATGAAAAATAAATAAAAATACAAAAAATATGAATAAATATTCATTTCGAGTGGTGATGCGATGAAAGAAAGAACAACTGAACTTGTTGATGGTTTAAGGCATTCTGTGCCTTATATTAATGCCCATCAAGGAAAAACCTTCGTTATTTTATTAACTGGTGCAGTTTTAAAAAGTAATAATTATGCAAGTATCATTAGTGATATTGGTTTATTACATAGTTTAGGTATTAAACTGGTTATTGTTAATGGTGCACGTAACCAAATAGATGAATCGCTGAAAAATCATAATATCCAACCTAAATATCATAAAAATACTCGAATCACCGATGCCTCAACGCTAGAGATTGTTAAACAAGTAACTGGATTATTACAACTCAATATTACCGCCAGTTTATCAATGAGCTTAAATAACACTCCGTTACAAGGTGCCCATATTAATGTGGTTAGTGGTAACTTTGTTATAGCCCAACCATTAGGCGTCGACGATGGTGTTGATTATTGTCATACCGGAAAAATTCGGCGAATTAATAACGAAGCGATCGATGAGCAATTAAATCGTGGCTCGATTGTATTATTAGGTCCGGTTGGTGTGTCGGTGACTGGTGAAAGTTTTAACTTATCGTCAGAAGATGTTGCAGCCGAAGTTGCCATTCGTCTTAAAGCCGAAAAGCTAATAAGTTTTTGTGCAGAACAAGGTGTACTTGATGAACAAAATCAGGTGATTACTGATCTGTTCCCAGTTGATGCTGATAATTATGTTAATAACAAACAACAAAGTGGTAAGCATCTATCTAGTGAGGCTCGTTTTTTACGTGCGGCATCTAAAGCATGTCGTAATGGGGTACGCCGTAGCCATTTGGTTAGCTATTTAGTGGATGGCTCTATTTTGCAAGAACTTTTTTCGCGCGACGGTATTGGAACACAAGTTGCAATGGAACATTCAGAACAAGTTCGCTTGGCAACAATCAATGATATAGGTGGAATATTAGAGTTAATTCGACCACTTGAAGAACAAGGCATTTTAGTAAAACGCTCAAGAGAACAGTTAGAAATTGAAATCGATAAATTTACTATTATTGAACGTGATAATATGACCATTGGTTGTGCAGCACTTTATCCATATCCAGAAGAAAAGATGGGAGAAATGGCTTGTCTAGCCATTCATCCACAATACCGAAACTCATCACGCGGTGACTTATTGTTAGAAAAAATTGCAGAAAGTGCTAATAATTTAGGATTGGAAAAAATCTTTGTGCTTACCACTCGCAGTATCCATTGGTTCCGAGAAAAAGGTTTCAATCCAGCCGAAGTGGATGATTTACCGATTAAAAAGAAACAACTTTATAATTATCAAAGAAATTCGAAAATCTTAATGTTCAATTTGATGTAAAAACTTATCGCCAAGAAAAAGCCCGTATTGTAACGGACTTTTCTATTTGGATTAACTAAAGAGCCTTACAATGAATTCGGTGATTAACGATAATGATGTGAAATCAGGATCGGCAAAAGTCACACCTTCAACACCTAAAAATGCAAAGAGAGGCAATGCAAGCGCGGGTAATACACATAAAAGTAAACCGTTAACGAAAGCTGCAATAATCGCCCCTCTTGCCCCACCAGTTGAGTTACCAAAGATTGCGGCTGTACCACCGGTGATGAAACTTGCCATTATTCCGGGAATGATAATTGGCAAACCAATAAAAGGAAAAACAACTACGCAGGCTATTTCAGTAAAGAAGCTAACGATAAAACCCACTAATACACAATTTGGTGCTTTATCAAATAATACCATCGGATCGACCGCGGGAACACAACCCGGTGCGACAACTTGTGCAAATCCTTTAAAAGCGGGGATTATTTCTTCTGTAAAAATAGCGACACCTTTTTTAGCAATATAAAGACCACCGGCAAAGATTGCTGATTGTTCCAATGCAAAAATAATGAATGTGTTATTTTTGAGAATATCTTTTAAATAATCAGCAGAAGAAAAAGCGCCAGATAAACATAGTAAGACAAACATAGTAATAAATGTCGCCACATCAGACTGCCTTAAAAAACTAAAACGATCATTGATTTTAATATGCTCAATATTATTCTTTTTATTTCCGAGCCATTTACCTAAATAAGATCCTATCAAATATGAAATGGTTCCGGCATGGGCAATACAGTAATCATTATTGCCTATTATTGTGCGGCTAAATTTAGAGAGTAAAGTTGGAAATACCGCCATATAAAGGCCAATAATAATTGCGCCAGAAGCAACAATAGTATAGCCATTATAGCCCATCCCTTGTAAAACAGCGGTGAATGAAAAAGCCATAAATAGCACTAAGTGTAAGGATAAATAAATCGATTTAAAGCGGGTAAATCTTGCTAATAGTAGATTAATTATCATCGCAAAAAAGAGAATAAAAGCAGCGCTAGTTCCAAGTGATTCCATCGTCAACGCGGTAATAGCTTCATTACTTGGTACTACCCCATGCATTTTAAATGCGTGAGTAAACATGTTACTAAACATAATTAACACGCCACCCAAGATTTTACCGCCGGTTTTAATTAACACAAAGCCAATAAATGAAAGTAAGGTACCGGTAATAATTTTAGAAATTTTTGCTCGCTGTAAAACCAGACCGATAAATGCAACTAGTGCAATAATGATCGCTGGTTGGCCAAATATATTTAGAAAAAGCTCCATAATTTCACCTCAAACGCAATAATAAAATAATGAATCATTATAAATAAAACGTTATTTCATTTTGTATTTTCGATCACAAATTAACAAATGAAATATACAAATAATCAATTAGTAGCAAATTATTTATATTAATTGTTGATGATTAATTAATCTTATTTTAAATAACGCTTTCTTAAGGTTATTGCAGTTATTTTGTAAAAATAATTGAGGAGTCTATACCGCGTTACTAGTTTTGAGTATAGGAAACGGGTTATAAAGCAAGTGGCAGTGGGTAAAAGTGATTTTAGTTACGAATTAATGAGATAGAGGAAAAAGTCAACTATGGTTAATGCCTATTTTAGGTTAAAATCAATCAAAATATGAGTGTTATCTATTTTGATATTAAGGCGTCTAATCGACAATCAAAACAGGTAACGCTCTTTTTATAGACTCTTTATTAAATTGGATCTGAACTAATCAGTTAAATGACTATTGGTTAGTTATTTGGCTACCTTTTTCTTTAATAACCTCTGGTCCTTTTTCTACTTTAATTTCAGTTTTACTAAACTCTACCGAGGCATTACGAACTTTAAAACCATTTTCAGCTTCAATATTGATGTTAGAAAATTTAATCTGATTGAACGGTTTTTCTGGCGTTCCAATGATAAAACCTGCGTAATTAGTATTACCTTTTACAGTAAGGTTATTGAAGTTAATGTTATTGAAGTAAGGAGTTTCGCCTTCTTTATACGCTTTTGGTTGTTCACTATCAGCAGGATAAATTTGATCGCCTAACATAAATCCACCAGCAAATTCACCCGTTTGCAACGCTTTGATTCGCGCATCTTTTGTGGTTGGAGCTCCTTTGTAATAAGCAGACAAGACAATTGGTGTTTTTACATTTATCATTGTTGTATTGTTATATTGAATATCTTTGACTTCTCCACCTTTACCTCTTGGCGATTTTATTCGAATACCATACATTGCATCGGTAAAGGTATTATTTTCAGCCATTAAATTGCTCACACCGCCATTGGTTTCTGAACCAATAGATAATCCGCGACCAAGCATAAAGTTATTATCTGCAATATAAAAATCATGGCTATGGTTGCTGATTGTCGATTTTATTGCGACGTGATCATCGCCAACACTAATGTTATTTTTGGTGATGCTAACTCTTCGACTATTCATCGGATCGATTGCATCCGTGTTTTGCCACCAAGCCGGAGCGAATATGGTTGTTTTGTTAATCGTGATGTCTTCAACATTATTAAAAACAATATGGAAACTTGGTGAATTTTGTATGGTGACGCCTTCAATTAAGATATTGCTCGCGTCTTTAAAAAATAGCAGACGCGGGCGATTTGTTGGTCCTTTTTTACCCGCTTTACGAGTTGCCGCGCGATATTTTTCTAAAAGCGTTGAACCTTGCCCATCAATAATACCTTCACCTGTAATGGCTACATTTTTTTCTTCTGCAATATTAATAAATGCAATCCATTTATCTGCTAATGGCCATAATTTAGAGGAGCCTGACCATTTTTGTTGTTCTTCTGTCGGATGATAAGCTCTTTCTTCAGCTGCAGCTTGTAACACAGCACCTTTTTCTAAATGAAATTCAATATTACTTTTTAAAAATAACGGTTCAGATAGGTAATAACCAGCAGGGACAATAACTTTACCGCCGCCACTTTGTGCACAATCATCAATAGCGGCTTGAAATGCTTTGGTATCATACCAAATACCAGTAGCCTCAGCGCCATAGTCTCTAATATTACATTGCTTAGACGCAATATTCAGTTTGTCTAAAGTGACAGGAGAAAATGAAGGGGACGCTAAAACAGTAAAACTGGCGGTAAGTGTGAGTAAACTGATAGATAATCCATTTTTTATAGTTAATTGATACATGTTTTTTCCTTAATGAAGAATAAAAAGATGAAATAGTGAATATAAAAATGATTATCTTGGTTTATAACTTAAGAATCTGTTAATGGAGTCACAAATATGAAAATTAATTTATAAAAATTGAAATGTCGTTTTAATTTGTGATGTGCTGTCTATATATCGATTTATTAATAGAATTAATTAACTAATTGATTAGCCAATTCATCACTAATGATTAATATATCGATATAATTTGCATTTAATGCAGCAATCAAACTATTGAGTTTTTGAGGATCACCGCTAGCACATATTTTTAGCGGAATTTTTTTTAGATTTTCTAATGTTATGCCAATAATTTGATCATGAAATGGGGTTTGTAATTCCTCACCATTTTTGTCATAAAATCGCGATAAAATATCACCGACAATTTTTCTATTGGTAATTTTTTGAAAAAGCTCACCATAAAAACCATACCAAATTGAGCTTTTGGATATAGCTGGGCAGCCAATACTAAATAAAGCAACCGTGATTTTATCCCACCAATTATTGAGCTCTTTCATATGGTGAGTTTTTTCAATTTCAGTTTTTAGATTAGCAGTATCAACGATCGCAGGGTAATCAATTAATATCGCTTTGCTTTTAAGTTTATCTGAAAGTTTATAGGCAATATTATTGACATGGTATTTAGTTTCGATCTTGCCAGAAGGGCCACCGATCATTGGCACGATAGTAACGTTTTCGAATGTAGTATTATCATTTTTTAAGCTATTTACAATATAATTGATAGATCGGCCCCAAGACACACCAATTACATCGTTATCGGTGATATTTTTGAGTAGAACATTTGAAGCCACATTACAAACAATCTGGTTTTTGCTTTCATTGTCGATATCAAGATTGACTGGCACGACAATTACTTGTTTCAAATGGTATTTATTACAAATTTTTTCCTCTAACGCGATATCTGGTAACAGGTTATAATTAATCGAAATTGAAACAATGCCTAGCTCTCGGATTGTTTTTAACATTCGACTAATGCTTGATCGATGTATATTAACGATTTTTGCTATTTCCGATTGTGTTTTATTTTCTTCATAATACAGTTGGGCAATTTTTATTAACATCTTATGTTGTTCAAGCTTATCGTTGCTAAAATTTTGATTAATCATAGTAGCGTTATCTTATTATCTTTAGTTAGTAAAAAAACTCCGTATTTTTATTCACATCAAGAAGTCATTTATTTATGACAACTTGAAGTGAATAGAGTATACCAAAAAATCAAGAATCAATATCGGGAAAATAAGTTAAAACATAATCCTCGGCCTCTTTTGACCAAATACCATGATTTTTAGATAGTATTGTTTGTAAAGTAACATCATCCGTATTTTCATTTATCGATTTTAAACTTTTAAGATCGAATTTTTTGTGTGTATAAACTAGTTTCTTTCCACCTTTAATTTGATCCTGGATTTGAGTGACTTTACTCGCTTGATCGATTCCCATAATATGCGATACGATTTTTGCCACATCGACTGATCGTGATTCAATGAGTTTTACTGCTTCACGCATATCATTGGTATTGCCGCCCGAAGTACCAACAATATGGGTAAAGTTATAATGGACATCATAGCAATTAATTTCGGCTGAAAAGTTCTTATCTTGTGGACCGGCAAAAAAGTTAAGACAACCGTCAATCGCCAATAATTGCGAGGTAAGTTGAATCAACTCTTTAGAAGGTAAGAAAACAAAAACATCATCAAAACTTCCAGTGGTGGATTTATCTTTTAATAATGAGGCTTGATCATCGATATTGGAAATATCTACAAATTCTAATTCAATACCATTACGAGATTGGTAAAGGGTTTTTAGATGTGCTATTTTTTCTTTGCTGCGACCAGTTACAACAACTTTTTTTGGCGCGATAGGACCACCTAATGCATAATCTATAGCCAACATTCCCATAGGACCGGTACCACCTAAAATAATCAGATTACCATTGGGTTTTATACCCATGATGTGTTCATAACTATTTGGTTTTAAATGAAAATTTGTATTGAATGCACCAATGATACACGATAATGGTTCAATTAACGCGCCTTCAAAATAAGTTTGTCCATCATAAGGAATCAAACAGTCTTGCTTCAGTACATCATGATTAATTATCATGTAAGTCGCACAACCACCTGTATAAGGATAGGAATAACCCACGCAGTATGGACTATCGGCAAGTTGCAAATTAGCTTGAACGACATATTTTTGACCTGGTTTGAATTTATGTTGCCATTTTTTCCCAACTTTTATAATTTCACCGCAACATTCATGCCCAATAATAATCGGGTTATTTTTTAAATCCGGTGGTGTTTTTTTATGATTTTCACCTTGATTAACTAATTTTAATGAAGACATACACATACTATCAACAATGACGGTTACTAGAATTTCATCATCAGTAATTTCTGGAAGTTGAAATGACTCTAATCGCAAATCATTTTTTCCATACAATCTAACTGCTTGAGTTCTCATATATTCCTCTTATTTTTCAATTTGATTAAATTGCTTAAATTTGTTTAGTGGAAAGGTTCAAAGCGTGTTTGTTTTTTAGCAATCAAATCACTATTACTAACGTATTAGGTAACTCTGAACCCTTTTATTAATTTTGGACGATTAATTATTTTCTTTCTTTTTTCTCTCCCTAATGTTAGGCAAGAATACCTAAACCATAGCCAATAATACCCACCGCAAATAAGATAAAGATTAATATTATTGGACTTATTTTTTTCCTTAACAAATTCATCATTAAAAGTGTTAATGCTAGCGGTAACAGGCTCGGCACCAGATCGTTAAGGATGCCTTGTACTGTCATAATGACCTCTTCACCATTGATGCCAGTCGTTTGTGACACAATAAGTGGAACATTTATCGAGGTCCATTTGGTGACCAATACGCCCATGATAAATAGGCCTAAAATAGTTGCACCTTCAGTTAATTTTGGCAGAATATTGCCTGAAAGATCTTTAACGATACCGATCCCTTTAGATAATCCATAAGTTAATCCATACCATTTCATTGCCAATCGAATTAAGTTAAATAAGACAAAAAACAATAATGGACCAGCGATATTTCCACTCAGTGCTAATGATGCACCCAGCGCCGCCGTTATTGGCCGTAACGTTCCCCAAACTAATGGATCACCTACTCCAGCTAAAGGACCCATTAAACCAACTTTTAAACTGTTAATTGTGCCATCAGAGATATCCGCACCATTTGCTCTAGCTTCTTCCATTGCCATGGTGACGCCGATAACAGGGCCACACATTGCTGGAGTTGTATTAAAAAATGTTAGATGTCTTTTTAATGCTTCGCGTTGCTCCTCTTTTGTTTTGTATACTCGTTTGATGGTAGGAATCATGTCAACACAAAAGGCTAGGGCATGAATTCGTTCATAATTAAAAGATGCTTGTTGAAAATTAGATCGAATAAACGTGCTAACAATATCTTTCTTTTGAATGGTATTTAACATTTCTTTCATAATAAAATCCCTATTTATTAATCGTCTAACTCATCATCAGCAATGATTGAATTATTATTTGCCACAATATTTTTTTCATTATTTTTAGTTGTGTTAAATTTAGAATTTAATTGGACATAAATAATGGCAAAAATAACGCCTAAAATACCGAATGACAGTAAGCTAAAGTTTAGATAACCACCAAGAACAAAGCCTAAGTAGAAGAAAGGTGCAAGGTATTTAACCATCATCATGTTTAATACCATTGCATAACCTACGACAACAATAAATCCACCAGCAACGGCAAGGCCTCCAGTAACAATATCTGGCAACATTCTTAATAAGGTATTAACTGTATTTGCATCAACATAAATGGCGACTAGCGTTGCGGGTATTGCTACTCGTAACGCTTGTACAAACAGTGCACTGTAATGTAAAAGTTCTATTTTTTTGAATTGAACTTTCTCAGCAGCATTATCAGCTTCATGTTGGAAGACCACAGTGATAGTTCTAGCAAATACAGTTAAAACTTGTCCTGCAGCGGCAACGGGTAGGGCGATTGCGATTCCGGTTTGAATATCTTGTTTACCAACCACGACTAAAATTGTCGATATGACACTAGCTAGTGCTGAATCAGGTGATTGGGCCGCGCCAATATTCATCCAACCTAATGCTATCAATTCAAGCGTACCACCTAGAATAATACCTGTTTTTATATCGCCCAATATTAAGCCTATTACCGTACAGGCGATTAGTGGGCGGTGAGTTTGAAATTCATCAAGTACACTCCCCATACCGGCTATACATGAAAAGATGAAAATTAATACAATTTGAAATAATGAAATCTCCATTTTTGCCTCCTTTTTATTCCTATTAATTAATAGGGAAATTCTTGTTCAAGTAGTTTGATAAAATCGACGTTAGGATCGGTAATTACCACTTTTAAACAAAGTTCAACTCCCATTTGGTGCATTTTTCTAAATGCTGATACGTCGTTTTTATCTACTGAAACGGCTTTAGTAATCTGCTTTTTTCCAGTTTTAAAGGACATACCACCAATATTGATACTTTTAATTGGCACACCTTGTTCTATTAGTCGCATCACATCGGTTGGATTAGTAAACAGATAAAATACGGTATCGTTTTCATATTTTGGGTTTTTATAAACCGCTGCTGCTTTTTCAATACTCACAACGGAAACTTTAATTCCAGGAGGGGCAGCTTGTTTAACTAAAGTTGAACGGATTTCGTCGTTAGCAACATCATCGCTAACCACAATTATTCTTTCCGCTTTTGCTTCTTTAGTCCAAACTGTCGTGACTTGACCATGGATTAAACGGTCATCAATACGAACTAGATTTATAATCATTTAAAACTCCTCTTCTTCAGCGATGTCTTTAGATATTTTTTTGAAAGATTTGATGAAATCTGATTTGATGTCGTTAAGTTGTTCAAAAGTTTCTTCAAAGCTAATTGAAGAGTAATCAAGATGTAATAACGCTAAGCAAAGGGGTAAAGATAAGCCACTAATGACTTCAATATTTCCTAATTGCATTGCTAACATTGCCGCTGCGTTATAAGGGCTGCCGGAAAAAATATCAGTGATAATAATGAATGGTTGCTCAGTTGATTGATTTATAATATTTAGATATTTGTCTTTTAGAGTCTCGATACCATCACCTAATTGAAAAGTGATAGCGTGTACGTTTGGGTATTCGCCAGCTATCATTTCAATGCTATTTTTCATTTCTACGGCAATGTTTCCATGACCAGCTAATATAAAGTTCATATAACACCTCTTTCACAAATTCTCATGTTGCTTCACAAATGTTTAAATGAATTTATATGCGCAAATGATCAAAGTAAATCACTAATGTGAAAAAATGTGACGCAGATTTGATTTTCTTGCAAAATAAAAGAAATTATTTTTTTCTTAACGAAAAAAGGAGTATTTTGTAAGGCTAAAAAAAATTAAGGTGTGATGGTCATTTTTTCTTAATTAAAATTGGAATTTTGTAGAATCTGTAGAGTAAATGACTTTTTAAGGTAGAATCCTCTTGGACGAGTTAAAATAATCTCACCATTTTCACCAATCGCTTCAGTTAATGCTTTGCCATTGGCTGCTTTAGGACGGATTTGTAAATAGGTACCATAGCGTGCAGTAATTTTTTCAACTTGACCAAGCGCAATCATATCCATCAATTCTTGCCAATCTTGCTTAAGTTGGAACTCTTGTTCAAAAGTTGGTGTCCACAGTATGGGGTGTCCAACCTTTCTTTCAGCTAAAGGAATACATCTTTCCCCTTCGATTGGGATCCAAAGCACTTTGCTGAGTTTGTATTTGACATGACTGGTTTCCCAAATTACACCATGATTTGCCATTAAGGGAATAACACTGACGAAGGTAGTTTCTAAAGGTTGGCCTTGTTTATTGATTGGAATGGTTTTTAGTTCGATGCCTAAATTTGCAAAATCGCGTTCAGCTTTACTACCAGCATTCGCACCTAGATAAGTTTCAATAAGATTGCCAACCCATCCCTTTTGTTTATTAAGGTTATCTGGAATAGGGATATTTACGTATTGAGCTATCTCAGCAAAGCTGTAACCCGCAGCTAGTTTGGCGCGATTCAATAACTCTTGTTCATTACTAGGATAGAAATTAGGCATCTGTTTCAAATAAATTAATAATATCCACAATCAATTATATTGGTTGTGGATACTAAAATAAATCATTATTAACTTAGCTTTTCAACCCAGCTAGCATAATTATCAATAATTAGTGAAAGAAAAGACTTGGTTTTTTCATTAATATTGCCATTTTCATCAAAAGCGGTATTAATACTACCAACATACGCTTCTGGTTGTTGTAAAGTAGGCATATCGAGGAAAACGAGCGATTGTCTTAGCTGGTGATTGGCGCCAAAGCCGCCAATAGCGCCTTGCGATACCGAAACAACAGCAGCTGGTTTTTTTGACCAAACACTTTTACCATAAGGGCGTGAACCTACATCAAGTGCATTTTTAATGACGGCAGGTAATCCTCGATTGTATTCTGGCGTAACAAAAATGACACCTTCGCAATTTGCAATTGCTTGACGAAAACGATTATAGGATTGTGGTGGTGTATCAACATCAATATCTTCGTTATAAAAAGGTAAATCGCCTATTTCAATAATATTGAGTGAAAGTGAGGCTGGAGCAATTTGTTGAAACACTTTGGCTACTTTTAGATTGTAGGAATCTTTACGTAAACTACCAACAAGTACGGCAATTTTTTTACTCATTTGTAATTATCCTTAATCAAAAGAATCAAAAGAGAAAGAGACACAAGAATGTGTCTCTTAGTTGCAATAAATTATTATTAATAATTTAATTTTTTAGTGACCTGAAGAGTCCAGTTTACGGCTTGTTTCAAATAAGAACCAAGCACGTTTTTCTGTTTGATCTATCCATTCTTCAATTAAACTTGCTGTTGCTGAGTCATTATATTTATCACAAATATCATGAGCTACACGCATACGAGTGGTAAGTTTAATATTATCTTGGCAGAGTTCAGCAATCATATCTGATGGTTCAACAAAATCAGCATCGTTATCAGAGATACTCTGTAATTTTGAAATATGACCAATTGAACGTAGAGTTGTACCGCCTAATTTTCGGACACGTTCAGCAATTGGATCGGTCATTGCAAATAATTCTTCACCATGATCATCTAACATTAAATGGTAGTCACGGAAATGAGGGCCACTTACATGCCAATGAAAGTTTTTCGTTTTCATATAGAGAGCAAATACATCTGCTAATACAGAATTCATTGCGCCAGAAATATCTTTCGATGCTTTTTGACCTAAATCAGTCGGAAATAAAATTGCAGATTGTTGTAATTTTTTGGCAGAACTTACATTTTTTAGACTTTTTGGCGTTGTTGCAGATTTCGAAGTAGTAGTGCTTTTTTTAGTAGTACTTTTAGCCATGTAATATTCTCCTATAGGTGAATTAATTGATTACTTAACTAACATCAAATTACGCTAACTCTTTATCAAAGTCCAATCAAAATGAGCTATTTTTAACTATTACTGCTATATCAACTATCTATGAATGGTTAATTACTCTATTTTTTCTATTTATTTAAAAATATCTTTCAAAATAAAAGAAAATGTTTCAAATTGTGATCTAGTTAAAGTTTTTTTAATTTCACAATTGTTATTATTTTTTTGCAATTAAATTCAATAGGAGAAAATATGATTGATGCAATTTCATTTGGAGCCGAATGGTTTATCGGTTTATTCCAAGAAGGCGGTAAGGTGTTAATCGGGATGATAACCTCGATTTTACCTTTATTAATTTCATTATTAGTTGTTATGAATGCGGTGATTAAATTTATCGGGCAAGAGCGTATTGAACGTTTAGCACAAGCTTGCGCTGGTAATCCAGTTTCACGTTATTTACTACTTCCTTTAATTGGTACATTTGTGTTTTGTAATCCGATGACATTAAGTTTAGGTCGCTTTATGCCAGAATTTTACAAACCGAGCTATTATGCAGCATCTTCCTATAGCTGCCACTCAATGAATGGGTTATTTCCACACGTAAATCCAGGAGAACTTTTTGTTTACCTAGGGGTTGCCGCTGGGTTAACCACCTTAAATTTACCATTAGGTCCATTAGCTGTTAGTTATTTCCTTGTCGGTTTGATTACTAACTTCTTTAGAGGTTGGATCACTGACTTTTGTACAGCCATTTTCGAAAGAAAAATGGGAATTAAATTAGATAGAAAAGTTCACTTATAACAATTCATCTATCACGATAAAAGGAAAATAAAAATGGCTAACTATATTCGTATTGAAAAAGGTGAAGCAGGTTGGGGTGGTCCATTAGAACTACCAATTGTTGCAGGTAAAAAAATTGTTTATATTGCAGCAGGAACTAGACCGGCAATAGTGGATACCTTAGTTGAATTAACAGGTTGGGAAGCGATTGATGGTTTTAAAGAAGGCGAACCACCTAAAGAAGAAATTGGCGTTGCGGTGATTGACTGTGGTGGTACACTTCGTTGTGGTATTTATCCAAAAAATCGAATCCCAACTATTAATATCCATGCAACAGGTAAATCAGGACCACTTGCTCAATATATTGTCGAAGACATTTATGTTTCAGCAGTTAAGCCAAACAATATCACCGTGATTGAAAAAGATGGTGATGTGGTTAACGAAGTTGCAGCGCAACCATCTCAACAAAATGCTAAAGCATCAGAATTTAAAAATTATGACAGTAATAAAAAAATCACTGAACAAAGTGATGGCTTATTAGCCAAAATTGGTATCGGTATGGGTTCTGGTGTGGCGGTTTTCTTCCAAGCTGGCCGTGATACCATTGATACAGTTCTTAAAACAATTTTACCTTTCATGGCCTTTGTGTCTGCCTTGATCGGAATCATCATCGCATCAGGATTAGGTGACTTTATTGCTCATGGATTAGTTCCTTTAGCGGATAATCCACTTGGTCTAGTGATATTAGCACTAATCTGTTCTTTCCCATTACTGTCACCGTTCTTAGGACCAGGTGCTGTAATTGCACAAGTTATTGGTACATTAGTTGGTGTTCAAATTGGGTTAGGTAATATTCCTCCTCATTTAGCATTACCAGCACTGTTTGCCATAAATGCTCAAGCGGCATGTGACTTTATTCCTGTTGGGTTATCACTTGCGGAAGCGAAACAAGATACTGTTCGTGTAGGTGTTCCTTCAGTTTTAGTTAGTCGATTTTTAACTGGCGCTCCAACCGTATTAATCGCTTGGGCAGTGTCATTATTTATATACCAATAAATCATATTTAAGTATTTAGGGATGAATATCATCCCTCATTAGTAAATTGGCGAGACATGAGCTTTCGCCTTAATTAAAAAATTAGAGAAGGTTAACGATGTCGAATGTTATCTATCAATCAACAATTAATCAAATTGGTGAGTTTGCCTCAGATGCTTTAGCTGATGGCATGCTAATACTATTTAAAAACGGTGCACCCTCAGACTTAGCGGATTACTGTTTTGTACATAGTCATGATGATTTAAAACAAGATCTACAAGTAGGTCAAGTATTTCAAATTGGCAAAAATACTTATCAAATTACATCCGTTGGCGATGTCGCTAACACTAATTTTCGTGAGTTGGGGCATATCACATTAAGGTTTGATGGCAGTAGTCAAGCAGAATTACCGGGAACCATCCATGTAAAAGGTGACATTCCAAAAGAACTTTTTGTGGGTGACGAAATTAAAATTTTAACTAATTAAGGAACAAAGAATGAAAAAAGTTGCAGTTGTTGTAGGTGGCGGTCAAACTTTAGGTGAATTTTTATGTAAAGGTATTGCTGATGCTGGTTATAATGTTGCCGTTGCCGATTTAAATATTGATAATGCAAACAAAGTAGCCGATGCTATTAATCAGAAACATGGAGCCGGTACGGCAAAAGGGTTTGGTGTTGATGCAACTAATGAAGAGAGTGTGATTAAACTTGCGCAGGATGTTGATAATACATTCAATCGTACTGATTTAATGGTTTATAGTGCAGGTGTTGCTAAAGCTGCTCCTATAACCAATTTTGCCTTAAGTGATTTTCAATTATCTGTAAATGTCAATCTTACTGGTTACTTTTTATGTGCCCGTGAGTTTGCTAAATTAATGCTTAAACATAAAACAGCTGGCCGAATTATTCAAATAAATTCAAAATCAGGTAAAGTTGGTAGTAAACATAATTCTGGTTATAGTGCAGCTAAATTTGGTGGTGTTGGTTTAACCCAATCACTTGCTCTAGATCTTGCTGATTATGGTATTACGGTAAATTCATTAATGTTAGGTAATCTCTTGAAATCGCCAATGTTCCAATCATTAATTCCTCAATACGCTAAAAAATTAGGTATACCGGAAAGTGAGGTTGAGCAAGTTTATATTGATAAAGTGCCGCTTAAACGGGGGTGTGATTATCAAGATGTACTTAATGTATTGCTATTTTATGCGAGTGATAAAGCGTCTTATTGTACTGGGCAATCAATCAACATTACTGGTGGACAAGTCATGTTCTAATTAACATCATCTTCTAATTTAAATATAGTGCGGAAGTGTCAAATAGCACTTTCGCATTGTTTGTTTAGCATAATCTATTACTGGAGATAACCATGAATATGACCACAACGATAATAATTTTTGCGCTTATGGCATGGTGTATCCAAATCGTTTTTAGTTGGTTGCAAATTCGCCGATTTAATCATGCTTTTCTAGCGATGAAAAAGGGACGATATTTAGGTGTTGGTCGTAGCCAAACCAAATGGTTTAAGCCAAGAGTTTTGATTGCTATTTCTTTGGATGGAAACCAGAATGTAATTGATTCAGTAAGAATGAAAGGTATTACAGTATTTGCATTACCTAAACCTATACCTCAATTACAAGGGCTTAATGCAAAAGAAATTATACCTGAAACAATATACCCGAACGATCCTGCTTCGCAAAGTGCATTATCGGTTGCATTAACTGCGAGCAAATAAGTAATTAACTTTGATTTCGAAAAGTATTTCCTATACTATCTTGCAAAGTAAATGATCTTATTTGCTATGAAAATGATGGAATCTTGGCATGAAAGTTAAACAAAGGCAAACTGCAATTTTAGAATACCTACAAAATCATGGACAGGTAAGTGTAGACGAACTAGTCGCACATTTTCAAACTACAGGTACGACAATAAGGAAAGATCTGACGCAACTTAATGAGAGTGGCTTAGTCCTGCGGACTTATGGTGGGGCAATGTTAAATCGCGAAATCGGTGACCGAGCGATCGATCATAAAACCTACATTAATACCGCCGCGAAAAAAGCGATTGCTCAGGAAGCCGCTAAATTGATCCATGAAGGCGATTCAATTATTTTCGATGCAGGCAGTACTGTTGCCCAGATGATTCCTATGTTAGCTCAATTTAATAATTTAACTATTATGACCAACAGTTTACATATGGTTAATGAATTGGTGGCAAATGATAATGATCAAACTATTATTTTAACCGGCGGTACATTTCGTCGTAAATCAGCTTCCTTCCATAGTAACAATGCATCAGCAATCGCTGCTTTTGAATCTTATACTTTTGATAAGTTATTTATGGGGGCTGATGGTGTCGATGTTGTTGGTGGGGTAACTACATTTAATGAAAGTTATCATGGTAGTGTGGCAATGAGTAAAGCTGCTGCCAAATTAATTTTACTGGTTGATTCAACCAAATTTGGACGACGCAGCCCGAATGTGGTTTGTGATATACAATCAGTTGATACCATTATCACAGACAATAATTTAGATGATAAATACTCTGATGCATTAATTAAAAAAGGTATTAAAGTAATAAAAGTGAAACCGTTAGATAAGTAAGATACTTCTAAAATCTAAAAAAGTTGAGGAGCGGGGTTTTTGATGCCTAAAATTGGCTCATAAGCTTGATAATTAAACGTATATTCTGGTAATTTGATTGATATTAACAAACATTTTGAAACGCTTAAATAATTTCTGAACGTGTTATTCTACATTCGGACGCCAATATAACCGCCCGAACGACTTAGATTGATTAAAACAATAATCTTGCTCGAATTGTACCCGCTACATTTTTTAATTTAACTAATAGCTCTTCCGCCTTATTTTGTTCTACTCTGTCAATATCAATAACCACATAACCAATTTTTGAATCAGTTTGTAAATACTGAGCTGAAATATTTAGGCCTTGTTCAGCAAATAGTGTATTTATTGCGGTCAATACACCTGGTTGATTATGGTGAATATTAATAAAGCGACTAGATCCTTTTGCTGGAATGGGTAATGATGCTTCTGGGAAGTTAACTGCCGAAAGAGTTGCCCCCGTATCTGAATATTTGGCTAATTTGGTTGCAACTTCAATGCCGATATTTTCTTGGGCTTCACTGGTTGAACCACCGATATGTGGAGTTATAATCACATTATCGAATTTACACAGTGGTGATTCAAAAGGATCACTATTCGTTGCCGGTTCGCTAGGAAAAACGTCAATGGCTGCGCCACTAAGTTTGTTGCTTTCTAGTGCTTGAGTTAAGGCCTCAATATCTATCACACTACCTCGAGAGGCATTAATCAATATCGAACCTGATTTCATCATATCGATTTCTGTTTTGCCAATCATTTTAATTGTCGTCGAATTTTCAGGAACATGCATGCTGACAATATCACTCATGGCAAGCAACTCTTTCATGGTCGAAATTTGTTTGGCATTGCCTAATGGTAATTTAGTTTCGATATCATAAAAATAGACATTCATGCCTAATGATTCAGCCAATACGCTTAATTGACTACCAATATGACCATAACCAATGATACCTAAATTTTTGCCGCGTGCTTCATGAGAGCCAGTAGCTAATTTATTCCATTTACCTTGGTGAGCCTTAGCATTAGCTTCTGGTACACGGCGAAGTAATAAGATTGCTTCAGCTAATACTAGCTCAGCAACAGAACGGGTATTAGAAAATGGTGCGTTAAATACAGGAATTCCTTTAACTGTCGCCGCTTCAAGTTCAACCTGATTGGTTCCAATACAAAAACAGCCTATTCCCGCAAGTTTTGGGGCGGCATCGATGATATCTTTGGTTAGATGTGTTCTTGATCGAATGCCAATAAATCTTGCATCTTTTATTGCCGCTTCAAGTTCGGATTTGGATAGTGCACCTTTATGATATTCAATGTTGTTAAAGCCTGCTGATTTAAGTGTTTCAATCGCACTAGGGTGGACACCTTCAAGTAATAGAAACTTGTTTTCATCTTTGGTTAATGCTTGAACAACCATTTTTTCCTCTCTATTTTTAATCTTTAAAACAATTTATGATGCAAATTTAAAAACGCAATCTATTTTACTTCTTTCACACCAGAACTCGTGCCAATTAAAGCAATATCCGCTCCTTTATTCGCGAATAATCCTACAGTGACCACACCAGCGATGCTATTAATCCGATCTTCTAATTCCATAGGCTTAGCAATGACAAGGTCATGAACATCTAAAATGACATTACCATTGTCGGTAATTACGCCTTGCCGATAAATAGGTTTGCCACCAAGTTTAAATAATTCTCGAGCAACATAGGAACGCGCCATCGGAATCACTTCTACTGGCAGTGGAAATTTACCAAGCACATCTACTACTTTCGATTCATCAACAATACAGATAAACTGTTTTGCTAGAGCTGATACAATTTTTTCACGAGTTAAGGCGGCGCCACCACCTTTAATCATCTGCATATTATGATTAATTTCGTCAGCTCCATCGACATAGATATCTAAACAATCAATATCATTACAATCTAATACTGGAATGCCATAGCTTTTCAATTTTTGAGTTGACACTTCTGAACTTGAAACAGTTCCTTTTATCTGATCTTTTATTGTCGCTAAAGCATCAATAAAGTGTGCTGCGGTAGAGCCTGTGCCTACGCCTACTAATGAATCAGGTTTAACAAATTTCAGCGCTGACCAGCCCACTGCCTTTTTTAATTCATCTTGTGTCATGTTATCACCGTGTGTAAATATAATTTTGATCAAAAAAATTAAAATTTTAAAAGCAAAATAGTTTAAGATATGGCATAGTAACCAATTGGAAAGCAAAAATCATTAGTATTTTAAGAAAATCTATAAAGTTTTAGATCGATTTCAAATTTTTTGCAAAATTAAAATAGCTTGATTGACCAAGCGAAGATCAAATCATTAGTAAAGAGATTATGAAGCGTCCAGATTATAGAGCATTACAAGCGTTAGATGCAGTGATAAAAGAGCGAGGATTTGAACGAGCAGCCGATAAATTGTGTATTACACAACCAGCGGTTTCGCAACGTATTAAGCAATTGGAAAGCTTTTTTGGTCAGCAACTATTAGTAAGAACGATACCCCCAAAAGCCACCAAACAAGGTGAGCATCTTTTAGGATTATTGCATCAAGTTGAATTATTAGAACAACAATGGTTAGGTGATAATGAACAAAATACTACACCACTGTCATTATCAATCGCTATTAATGCCGACTCTTTAGCTACTTGGTTTTTACCTGCTTTAAAACCAGTGTTAGATAAAAATATTTTACGTTTTGATATTCAAGTTAAAGATGAAGAGCATACTTTGGAACTTCTACGCTTAGGTACAGTTGTTGCGGCAATTAGTATTCAACCGAATCCTTTACCGGGCTGTTTATCTGATTTATTAGGCGCATTGGACTATATTTTTGTTGCTTCCCCCGAGTTTGCTAAGAAATACTTTCCTAATGGCGTAACCCGTTCATCGCTGTTAAAAGCTCCTGCGGTGGCTTTTGACCATTTGGATGATATGCATCAAGCCTTTTTGCAAGAGAATTTCAACCTTACTCCAGGCAGTGTTATTTGCCATATTACTAGTTCATCTGAAGCTTTTGTCCAATTAGCTAAACAAGGTTCTGCTTGCTGTATGATTCCGATGCTACAAGTTGAGCAGGAATTAAAAAATGGCGAATTAGTTAATTTAACGGAAGGTTTATTCCAAAGACGCATGCTGTATTGGCATCGTTTTGCTCCAGAAAGTAGTGTAATGCAAAATATCTCTGAAACATTGATTCGTTATGCTCAACGCATATTGTCGCAACCTCAAGATCGGAAATGATTGTCCCTTTAGCTATTTTTAGCTAATTATAGAACTATCCTATGTACTTTACCTCATAATTTATAGAGTTAGAAAGATGAGCCAATTGAAAAACGATCGTTATTTACGTGCATTGCAATGTTTACCTGTTGATTACACCCCAGTTTGGATGATGCGTCAAGCGGGTCGATACTTACCGGAATATCGACAACTTAGAGCTAAAGCGGGTGATTTTATGACAATGTGCCAAACGCCAGAATTTGCCTGTGAGGCGACCTTACAACCAATACGACGATTTGACCTTGACGCTGCTATTATTTTTTCAGATATTTTAACCATTCCCGATGCAATGGGGCTTGGTTTATATTTTGAAACAGGCGAGGGTCCGAAATTTAAAAAAACAATTTCTTGTTTAAACGATATAGTGCAATTGCCAATACCTGATCCAGAGCAATCGCTTACATACGTAATGGATGCTATTCGCATAACTAAGCAAGAGTTAGATGGAAAAGTGCCATTAATTGGTTTTTCTGGAAGTCCCTGGACACTAGCAACTTATATGGTTGAAGGTGGAAGCAGTAAAACATTTACTAAAATAAAAAAGCTACTTTATTGCGAACCAAAAGCACTACATTTGCTATTAGAAAAATTAGCTAACAGTGTGGCTCAGTATTTAAATGCTCAAATAGAAGCGGGCGCGCAATCAATTATGATATTTGATACTTGGGGCGGGGTTCTCAGTCATCAAAGTTATCGTACGTTTTCTTTGCATTATATGCAATTAATTATATCGCAATTAAAACGAGGCAAGAAAAGCCAGAATATTACCTCTTATGTCCCTGTGACATTATTTACAAAAGGGGGCGGTTTATGGCTTGATGTTATTTACAAATCAGGGAGTGATGCAATCGGTGTAGATTGGACAGTAGATTTGAATCAATTAAATCAAAAAGGTAAGATTGCCATACAAGGTAATTTAGATCCAGCAATATTATATGCCAGTCAAGAAACTATTGCGTCTAACGTAGAGTTAGTTTTGGCGGAATTTGGTCATCATAATGGTCATATTTTTAATTTAGGTCACGGTATTCATCAAGATATTCCGATTGAGCATGTACAATATTTAGTTGATGCAGTACACAAACAGTCAAAAAGGTTTCATTCATGATAAAAAATCCAGTTCAATTAAGGCTAGCAAAGTTGCCAGTCTGGAAGCAGCGCTTATTTATGGTTTGTTTATGTGAACGAATGTATCCTAACTTTATTTATTATTGCAATTTGCAACAAGACGAACAGTCGGCAGTTGGATATAAAAAAATTCTTGATCTTATATGGGAATCATTATTAGTTGAAAATGTAAAAATCAATTTTGATTTACAACTTGAAAAACTAGAATCACTCATTCCATTCATCAATGATGATAGCCCATATATGGTTTATCCCGCTATTGATGCTTGTCAGGCACTTAGTGAAATTCTTCATTCTTACATAAGTGGCGAAATAGAGGAACATTCCGCCAAAGTTAGTAGCATTTCGGCAACTACCGTGGCTGAATTTGAAATGACTAAAGAAAATATTGAACTTTCGGGAGCCGAACAGTTATTTTTGCCTTGTGTAATTGAAGAATTTGATTTACAGTGGGAAATATTTCGATTGTTAAGTGATGATGATAATGAAATGTACGACTTGATTCGCGGCCTTAAAATCGACATACGAACTGCTCGAATTAGTAATATAGGTGTTTTTTTGAGCAATTAAATCAGTTGAAGTGTGGTTTTTTTAATTTTCATTAAATTTTTCTTTAACATTGGGTAAATATAGACTACATTTAACAGCTACGTAATCTAAGTCACGTTTACAGAGGCAGGGTTAGGTTTCAACTTTGTTTATAATGTTAACTTTAACAATAAAATAAATATGTAAGGATATTCTATGAATAAAACAGAACTTGTAGATGCTATCGCTAGTAAAGCTGATATTACTAAAGTTGCCGCTAAAACAGCGTTAGAAGCAACTCTTGCTGCTATCACTGAATCACTAAAAGCTGGTGAGCCGGTTCAACTAGTTGGTTTTGGTACATTTAAAGTTAATGCTCGTAAAGCTCGTACTGGTCGTAATCCAAAAACTGGTAAAGAAATTAAAATTGCAGCAAGTAAAGTACCAGCTTTCGTTTCGGGTAAAAGCTTAAAAGAAGCAATCAAATAATATTATTGCTTTCTATAAGGGAACTCTTTAAGACCATAGCTAGTAAGTTATGGTCTTATTGTATTAAACAAGACTTTTTTGAATCTGATTTTAATCTGTAATTTTTAAAACTATTTTTTATCGTCTAAACCGTTAATTTAGCGAATTTAGCATTTAATTGATTAGCCAAATCTTGCGGTGATATTTCGATTTCTAACCCTCTTTTACCACCAGAAATCATCATGGTTGCATATTGTTCGGCACTAATATCAATAAGTGTGGGTAATAGTTGTTTTTGCCCTAAGGGACTTATACCACCTACTATATAGCCTGTTCTTTTTTGTGCTAAATGCGGATCGGCTAACTCTACTTTTTTACAAACTAGAATTTTAGCAGTTTGTTTAAGATCTAATGTACAATCGACTGGTAATACACAAACGGCTAAGGTTTTATTGTTACCGTTCATAGTTACAACTAAGGTTTTAAATATTTGACCAGCAATAATATTAAGTTCTAAACCAAGTTTATCTACAGCTTCTTGGCCATAATGGCTTTGATAGCTATCGTGTTGATATTGATGAATGTTGAATTTAATTTTATGCTTTTTAAGCAATCTAATGGCTGGTGTCATGATAGTAAACAATATTATACGTGAGGAATGATTAATCCCTATTAACTGTTTTTAATAGGGATTTATATGATTAAACTAAATTATATATACATTAAAGATTTAATTAAGAGATGAGTTGTTGATTGTTTTGATTATTATCATCTGCTTTTGTTAATTCAACATTATTATATACGCTGTATAAGCGGAAGAAGAAGCTATATACAAAGAAACTAAGAAACGTAGATAATACTGAATAAATAAGCATTACAACAATACTATCACCCAGCATTGAAGTAATGAAAAATAGTACCACATTTATAACCCAACTAACTAAAACCATTAACAAAGGCGCTTTCAATTGTGTTACCGCTAATTTATGGCAATCAGCAAATTTTTGAAAAAATCCTTTTGAATTTGGACGGACTAATGAAGCACAAAAATAATATATAATGACACTTAAAAATAACCCAATTGCCGCACCTAATAATATTAATAAAAAGGAGGTTGCTCGTGATGGTAAGATAAAACCAATAATTGCAAAAATTAAAGAAACCACAATAGTTATTACAATTACTATAATAGAATAAATACAGGAAAAACCTAAAAGATTTAAAAATGCAGGTAATAGTCGTTCTAATACTAATTTCAGATCAAATTTATCACTAGCTGATAAATTATAAATAACACCAATCATTACTGAAGAAATTAAGATATATACAATAAACAAAAGAAGTAATACTCCAAATACTGCACCAACTATATCAGATGGATCGCCGTAATATATCAAACTTGGTGTAACGGTTACTGAACCTAAAATAAGATAATAGGTTAATAGTGAACTAGTTAACGCAATTACTACGCTAGAGATAGCAATTGTTGTGAATCGATTACGAATAAAGTTAACTGTTTGTTCAAAAGTAGTTGAAAATGATAAATTATTTTGTGAGTTCATCGTTTTTCCTTATGGGTGGTAATACATCTATTACCACGGTATAGAGATTTAATTCAATAGTTATGATTGTAGCAAAGAAATATCGGCAACTTTCAAAAATAAATTTTGTAGTTTCTTTAAAAGCGCCAATCGGTTTAGTTTAATTTTTTCGTCATCAACCATAACCATTACTTTTTCAAAAAATGTATCAATAGGTGCTTTAAGTGATGCTAATTCAATTAAGGCATCTTGATATCTACCTTCAGAAAAGTAAGGTGCTAACTTGTCTGTCAATATTGCTATTTGCATGGCTAGATCGCCTTCAGCACCCGCTTCAAGAATTGAAGCATTAATATTTTCAGGGATAGCGTTTTCGATTTTAGACAAAATATTTGATACACGTTTATTCGCTTCGGCTAACGAAGATGCTTCAGGTAACGTTCTAAAATGTGTTACTGCATTAACGCGTTTATCAAAATCTGCAGGCTTGGTTGGATTGATTGCTAAAACTGCCTGAATGGTATCTATTGCAAATCCTTTTTCTTGATACCATGCTCGGAATCGACCTTGCATAAAGTTAACAATGTCTTGAACGACATTGTTGTTGGTTAATTTGTCACCATATAATGATGCGGCAAAATTTGCTAGCTCAACTAAATCAAGGGGTAAGCTTTTTTCAACAATAATACGTAATACGCCAATAGCTGCACGACGAAGCGCAAAAGGATCTTTATCTCCTTTTGGATGTTGTCCAATACCAAAAA
>CAMLIK010000023.1 GCA_946480175.1 uncultured Gilliamella sp. | reverse complement strand
ACTCTAGCCGTTCATTATGCATTTTATTCGCACTGCGATGAGTCAGTGCGAGTTGCAATAAAGATGTATCTTTAAAATGATAACCAATCGATTGTTGTATTTGATTCAAGTTTTTCATAGTTATCACAGTTAGTGAATTCCACCAATACGGCTGAATCGAATTCCTGTAGGCCATTCATCAGGTTGTTTTTCAAAGCTAATCCAAATAGCGGTTGCACGACCAACAAAATTTTCTTCAGGTACAAAACCAAAATATCGGCTATCACCACTATTATCACGATTATCACCCATCATAAAGTAGTTACCTTGTGGTACAACCCAAGTTGCTAAAGGTTGGCCTTTTTGATGATAAAAATAAGTTGGGTCTTCCATTTTTCTTGGCGTTGTTAGAATGTCGTGAGTAAATTGACCTAAGGTTTCTTGTTGAATTGTCATATCGAATGTTATTCGAGTTTGAGAATCAACAATACCTTTATCCTTATATTGTTTTATTGTATAGAAATCTGGATTTTGCTTCCATTCATCCACTTCCTTCCAATTACTTGATTGTGGCTGAGTATAATGTAAATCTAATGGTTCAGATTGCTGACCGACACAATTATTATCGCTTGTCTGGCACGCTGGATAAATAAGTATTTTCTTTTCCTTTGACAAATAAACAATTTTATCACCTGGTAAACCAACAACCCGTTTTATTATATCTCGATTTGAACCATCAGGATGTTTGAAAACCGCAATTTCACCTCGTTTTGGATGGCCGGTTGAAATTAAGACAGTATTTGTAATCGGATCACGTAATCCATATGAAAACTTTTGTACAGCAATAAAATCACCAACTAATAGTGTCTGCATCATTGATCCGGAAGGAATTTGAAATGGTTCATAGATAAATGAACGAATAACAAATACCACAAACAGAACAGGAAAAAACGATGATAAATTCTCAACCCAACCTTTAGGTTTCCCGACTTCAGCTAGAACTTTTCCATCAATTTCACCATTGGTTTGCTTACGAATTTCTTCAACTTTACGTTGTCTAGCTGGTTTCCATTTAAATTTTTCTAAAAACCAGAAGATAGCGGTAATAAAAGTTGCTGTTGTCAATATGATGGCGAATATATTAGCCATTATTTATCCTCTTTAACTAATTAATCTTTACCTACATGCAAAATAGCTAAAAACGCTTCTTGAGGTAGTTCAACATTACCTACTTGTTTCATGCGTTTTTTACCCTCTTTTTGCTTCTGTAAAAGTTTCTTTTTACGGCTAACGTCACCACCATAACATTTGGCCAATACATTTTTTCGTAATTGTTTTACAGTAGAACGAGCTATAACATGATTGCCAATTGCCGCTTGAATTGCTATATCAAACTGCTGACGAGGAATAAGATCTTTCATCTTTTCCACTAATTCTCGTCCACGATAAGGTGCATTATCTTTATGCGTGATAAGCGCTAATGCATCAACTCGTTCGCCATTAATTAATACATCAAGTCTGACCATGTCAGCAACTTGGAAACGTTTAAAACTGTAATCTAAAGAAGCATAACCACGTGAAGTCGACTTAAGTTTATCAAAAAAGTCTAAAACAACTTCAGTCATTGGAATTTCATAAGTTAACGCAACTTGATTGCCATGATAAACCATATTAATTTGCACACCACGTTTTTCAGCACATAAAGTAATTACATTACCTAAATACGTTTGTGGCACTAAAATGTTACATTCAGCTATCGGCTCACGTAATTCTTGAATATTATTTACTGCCGGTAGTTTAGCAGGGCTATCAACATAAATGATTTCATTTTGAGTAGTTAAAACTTCATAAACTACTGTCGGTGCAGTGGTAATTAGATCAAGATTATACTCTCTTTCTAATCGTTCTTGGATGATTTCCATATGCAATAAACCAAGGAAACCACAACGAAAACCAAATCCTAACGCACCAGAATTTTCTGGCTCATAAAAAAGCGAAGCATCATTAAGGCTCAATTTACCTAATGCATCACGAAATGCCTCGTAATCATCAGAACTAGTAGGAAATAACCCGGCATAAACTTGAGGTTTAACCTTTTTAAATCCCGGTAATGGTTTATTCGCAGGAGATTTTGCTAAGGTTAAAGTATCCCCTACAGGCGCGCCTAATATATCTTTGATTGCGCAAACAACCCAACCTACTTCACCACAATGTAAACAGTCTTTATCAACTTGTTTTGGTGTAAAGATGCCTAAACGATCAACATTATAAGTCATTCCTGTACTCATAACTTTGATTTTGTCACCTTTATTTAACTCACCATTTTTGATACGAATTAGCGATACAACACCTAAATAATTGTCAAACCATGAATCGATAATAAGTGCTTGCAAAGGGGCATTGGAATCACCTTCTGGCGCAGGGATATCATGAACAAGCTGTTCAAGTACATCAACCACACCAACCCCGGTTTTAGCCGAACATCTTACTGCATTGCTAGCATCTATACCAACAATATCTTCAATCTCTTCAGCCACTCTTTCCGGTTCAGCTGCAGGTAAATCAATTTTATTAAGTACCGGTACTACTTCAAGATCCATATCAAGTGCGGTATAACAGTTAGCAAGGGTTTGTGCTTCAACCCCTTGTCCAGCATCAACAACAAGTAATGCACCTTCACATGCGGCAAGCGAGCGTGAAACTTCATAGGAAAAGTCAACGTGTCCTGGTGTATCAATAAAATTTAGCTGATATATTTGGCCATCTTTAGCATGATAATCTAAAGTAACACTTTGTGCTTTAATTGTAATACCACGTTCACGCTCCAGATCCATTGAATCTAAAACTTGAGCTTCCATTTCGCGATCAGAAAGACCACCACAGATTTGGATAATACGATCAGAAAGCGTTGATTTACCATGGTCAATATGAGCAATAATTGAAAAATTGCGGATATTTTTATTCATATCAATAAGTTATATTTTAGTTATGTACTGTTAATTATCGTTAATGTTATTGGCTATAAATAACAAGTTAAATAATCACGAAAATAGAAGCAAACATTCTACACATTAATAGTCAGTAAGCATAGTGTTATCGAGAGGTTTCCGATGATTTCTCAACAATATTTTGAGCAATTCTTTCTATTGTGGCCTCAGGTAAATTACCTATAATGATAATATTTTTGTTGTCAAAATTAGTCGAAAATATGGTTCGACCACCTTGCTGAATAAGTTGATTTGGTTGACTCGCTTGCTCTAAAGAGACATTTACTGTAAAAGAAAACACACCGTCAGAAAACAACTTGGTCGCAATATCAGAACCATAAAAATTGACGTTATACGCTGCAATTTCTTTAAATCCTTTTGGCAACCATGCTAAACGCCAAGCATCAAGTAAATTATTCTCTTTTTCGATAGATAATAAAATTGGGTAGCTTTGATTACCAATATAATTTTTGAATTTTTGGGCATCGAAATTAGTATCAATATCAACCACTTTAAATTGATTAACAATGTCATTATCATCATCAATTAAATCTATTCGTAACGGTAAATAAGTTTCATCATCGATCCATATTACATAACTATAACGATCTTTATCTTTAGCAATTATTTTCACTAATTGAGCACCACGATTCGCCGTCCTAGTTTTACCTAATAAAATAAAGTTATAAATACTAACTAATGAATTAAAATCATTATAGATAACATCAGGAAATGCCTCGGTTATACGAGAACTAGCAATCGAAAATGAAGGGTTATCTGGTTGAAAATAGCTGGTAGTGTTGTTATGTAAAATGATCTCTTTAGCAGGACCTTCAAGATAAAGCAACTGCGCACTAATATTCTCTTTTTTAGCTGCACCTAAGTGGTTATATTCGAAGGTTGAGGCAAATTGTTCTTTATCTTGTGATACAAAGTGAATTTGATAATCACTCGTTTGCACCGCTTTGCCCATTTTATTTAATAAATTTAATGCTTCACTGGTTCCTTCTGCCATGGCTGAGGTAGAGGATAATATAAAAAACAGAGTAATAATAAAATTGTTACTCTGTTTTAGCTTTATTTTTATTAAAGAAAATAGGAAATTCATCTTTTTTAATGGGCATTTAACCTTTTTTGTAATTCATAATCTTGAACCAGCAATCGAATCTTATCATATTGTCTTTTTTCAAGTAATTGCTGATCATTATGTTGTTGTATCCCGCCAACAGGTGCAACATTTACACCCATAGGTACCGTATTAAGCGTTGGAACTCCACTAGTTTCATCTGATTGACCTTGATGATATTGAACTCCAGCAATAATTGCTAATGTAACACAAGCAGCAAGTCCGACTTGACTAACCTTAGCCATAGCGTCTTTAATTCGTAGCCAAAATAGATTTTCAGCTTTAGGAATTGAAATCTCATCTTGAGAAGGTTGATCCGTTAATTGTGGGTATAAATCATCATCTGCAATCGCCATAGCCACTTGATTACTAATATCTAATGTTAATGAACTACCGTGCAATTCTCCTCGCATAGCTTCTCTTGCGAGATGATAACGATGCCAGCAGGATTGCAAACTTTCATCGTGACCAAGTTCATCGACAAAGTGATCATCGATGAACTCACCATCCATTAGTAATGAAAGCTGCTGTTTCTGTTCTATTTGCATAGTAGATACCTTAATTTCTTGCTACCTATTTTAATTTGTTCTAACCATCAACTTATTAATGGTTTTATTTTTTCATCAATAGCATCACGCGCTCTAAAAATACGTGATCTAACTGTTCCAACTGGTGTATCCATAATTTCAGCTATTTCCTCATAACTTAATCCATCAATTTCACGTAATGTAATAGCCGTTCTTAAATCATCAGGTAATGCTTCAATTGCGGCAAAAACTACTCTTTCAACTTCTTTAGAAAGTACTAAACTTTCCGGGTTATCGACATCTCTTAACGAATCAGCACCTTCGTAACTTTCAGCTTCACTTGCATCAATATCTGAAGATGGTGGTCGTCGACCTTGCGAAGTTAAATAATTCTTTGCTGTATTAACTGCTATTCGATACAACCAAGTATAAAAAATACTTTCACCTTTGAAAGAGCTTAATGAACGATAAGCTTTAATAAAGGTTTCTTGCACAACATCAGGGATTTCAGAAGGTAAAACATAACGTGATACCAAATGAGCTAGCTTATTTTGATAACGAACGACAAGTAAATTAAACGCATTTTTATCTCCGTTTAAAACGCGATCAACTAAAACTTGGTCTGTTATTTGCTCCCCCATTAAAGGCCATCCCTCATTATGTTAACACTATTAGTGTGGCCCAAAACTGTGCACTCTAACAGTTAGATTCGTGAATTTAAAAAAAGTTCCCATTATTTTAATAGAAATTTCTTTTTTTTAGCTAATTATTTTATTTTTTAGCATTTTATATACTTAAAAAGTACGCTCCTCAACTTTTTAGTAAACATTTTAACTTAATTAATTGAGTAAGAAGATTTCACGTTCACCCGCCGCATTATAAGTGATTTGGTAAAATTGCGGTAAATTAAAATTAACTGAGCTACTAGTAGTAAAGGTGAAGCGGTCATCTGATAATACATAAAAATCATTAATATCTTTGACCATGTTTTCTTTGGTACCGTTACAATTACGGTAAATTTCGATTTGATTATGCTCGTTTAAAATATATAAATCAAATCCATTTGCGGTATCTTCAAAAAAGAATTGAATAATACCTTCATAAGCAACGCTATCAATCTCTTTAGGTAATTCATTACTTTCATCTAAAATATTTAGTGGCCTACCTTGGACTTTATTATTTGAAACTGCCCCATAAAAATCAATGGCACTTTCAAATTGATGAAAAGAAACGCCAAATCGCTCGAAAAATAGATACCAAGAGGCACCATCAATTCTTAGTGGTTTAACTTGAATTAAATTATTTTTAGTTGTCGTTAATCGCAAGTCAACACAATCGTACATCAGTTTTTTCATTTGGCTTTTAATTTCACTGATGAGCTGATTGCTATAACAAAAGATTTCGACCGAATTAGGTAAGTCAGCATCTTTATGCATACGATTAAGTAAGGCTTTTATAGCTTCTAGTACACATAAAGTCCCATTAAAATGTAAAACTCGAATTTCATTCCACGAATTACGATAGAGCAAGTCAATGGAGTTAACTAAACTTAGTTCTTGTTTACCATAATTTAAAACATTAGTGCTGATCTCATCTTCTAATTCTAAATTAACCGTTGGATCATTTTCTAAATTTAATATGATGGCTAATTGACGTATTTCACACGGCCCATATAACTGTTCTTCGGTTGCCGTTGGAACATCAATCGGAAAGTAATTTTTTAGATCTTTAATCAGCTTGGTGATTTTTTGGTTATCCCGGTCATCACCATCGTAATAATAAAATTGGGTTGAATCTGAAATCAGCCCATTAAAATAACACCATCCAACTAATTTAACTAAATATTTGCTGTATTCTAAATATTGATGCCCAACGATCGAATTAAGTTTAGGGCTTTGATTATAAACATACCACCCCGCTCGATTAATTCGATCTTCTTTAACATGAATAAAAGTTAATACATCTTCTTGTAAATTATCAGAAATATTTAGTTTTAGTGTAGAAATTTTACCAGGTAGAACTTCAAAAGAAGCATATAATTTACGAGTTAATATCGCCAAATCTTGTGGACTAATCAGTGAATCTAGATTGTTACGACGTCCAAAATTAAGTAAATTACGATAACCGGTCATCATTGTATGTAACAATATTTCGTGTATTTCACGAACTTGTTCGATTTTCCACGTTTTACTGGCATCTAATTTTGCCAATAATTTGGGACGCCACCCCCACTGTCTCACAAATTCATTTAACACTTCACGTCGCCAAGACGGTGAGTCACAGTTTTGTGATAATTTTTCATTCACTTTTAAATAAAAGCAATGTCTAACTAATTCAAGGCGCTGAAAATCTTTAATTTCGATTAAATAATTCGAAATTCTATCCAATAACATGGAATATGAATCGAGATAATGATGGGTATGAATTTCACCTTTCTGAATTAACTCCCGCATCTCAAAAGCGATAGGCTTATTCTTTGGATAGATTGAAGAATAAGCTTCAAGTAATAATGTCTTTAATACGGCTTTGAATGGTGAATCGATACTTTTATATAGTTGCCATAAACTTGCACCAAAATACTCTTCTGCAGATAATCCGGTTAATGGTCCAAAATCAATCCATTCTTCACGCTTAATGATATTTGAAACAACTAATGCTTGAACACATTTTTCATAGTTAGGATACGTGACATCGTTAACAGTAAAATCAGAGGGAACCGCAAACCATAATAATCTTTTACCCGCTAAAAGATTGGCTGAGCGATAAAACTCTTCAAGCAGTAATATGTGCTGAGCGGAGCCACAATTTTCACCCATTAGACATTCATGATGTTGATTAATAAATCGATCGACATCAACAACAAATAACGTAAGTTTAACACCGAGATCTTCAGCCCATACTTCTATCAATCGACATTTTTGCATCAATGCTTGCTTTTTAGCTGAAGATAAACTATTTTCGATACAGATCCATATATCTAGATCTGATGAAATAGATTGCCCGATAGAACACGTACTGCCCATCGAATATAAAGCAGAAATATCAGCGTGATTTGTTTTATATTTCGCATTGAAATTAAAGTCATTTTTTAACTGTTCAGTAATTTCTTTCGGCGACTTATAATATGCAATACCTAATGGTGTTTCTTCACTCACATAACCAGGAAGATCGGGATGGTGAAAATGAAAAAGAGCCGGCAATAATGAAAAAACACGTTGAAACCCCAAAGACATGCTACTTTGTGCCCGATCGTGTTTTAATATTGCAAGATCATCAAGTTCTTTTTTTATGTTATTAATATCGTATTGCATAGCATTTTTCGGGTGAAACAGATGTACTATTGACGAACAATTTCTCCAATAATTTTTATTATAACGTAAAAATAATGTAAATTTACAAATTAAACGAAATAAATATTATGATCACATTAGAAAAAATATCACAATCTTTGAAAAATACCAAAAATCAATTTCAATTTACTAATAAAGCCGCTGTTTTAATCCCAATTATCAAGATTGAAAATCAATTACACCTACTTTTTCAGGTCCGTTCCAAAAAACTCAAATGGCAACCAGGTGATATTTGTTTTCC
This sequence comes from uncultured Gilliamella sp., assembly GCA_946480175.1. Taxonomy (GTDB): domain Bacteria; phylum Pseudomonadota; class Gammaproteobacteria; order Enterobacterales; family Orbaceae; genus Gilliamella. Next base: position 19,532 of record CAMLIK010000023.1, on the reverse strand, counting down.
TGGTGGACGTGTTGAATTATCTGATATCAACCCCGAATATACCGCCAAACGTGAAACATTCGAAGAACTAGGAATTACACTTGATCAAATCACCGTATTAGGACAATTACCTAAATTTATCGCCTCGTTAGGCATGATAATTTATCCCTTTGTCGCAAAAATTGGTCATATAGATAACTTGGACAACTTACTAATCAACCATGATGAAGTTGAATCTATTTTTACGGTACCAATTGAATGGTTTATCAAGCACTCACCAACACAAGCAACCATGTTTGTTGGTTTTAAACCTGATGATAATTTTCCTGTTAATTTAGTACCAAATCGCACTGCAAATTGGCAAAAAAGATCGGAACATCATGTCCACTTTTATCAATATAATGATTTTGTTATTTGGGGATTAACTGCACAAATTATTAACAGTTTTATACGCACGATAAATGTTGATATCTAGTTATAATATAAAGATTTATTGTAAGAAACATCTCTACTAATCCCACAACATTTTTTAGCATAAAATGCTCAAAAATATATTCTTTGCAAAAAATTGGATCGATATCTACACAAATATTCTGATTAATATATACTATTAAGTGGTTATTTTCTTTTACACCATTTCCATCCTATTTTATCTAGCTGTTTGTAAGAATTAGTAAAATATACATCCGAGAGCGTTTTTCGTTTTCCATACTCTCATGCAATACACTCATAGAATAAGCGTTAAAAATTGTTTTTTATTTTTATAACATAAATACGAAGGACATTATTATGAAACGTTTTAATAAATCATCTATTGCATTAGCTTTACTATTATCTCTACCTGTTGCCAATATTTATGCGGCATTACCATTAACAGCAGAAGAAAGTAATAACCTCATTCCTTTCAAAGAAATTTCAGTAACTGGTAGTTACTTACAAGCGCAAAATGCAGCAGATGATATATCTAAAGCTGCGGACGAAGTTGGCGCTAAATATTATCATATAACTGGAATTGAGCAACCATCTACCGGCACAACAACTAATCGTGCAATTGTTTATGCTGATGTTTATAAATCAAATGCACCTATTGCGGTAAGTAAAGAAGAAGTTACTCATAACGGTGTTGTGCTTTATCCACGTTCAAAAGCCCTTTATTATTTACCATTTGCTGTAGTTAAATTCAAAGGCGATTACAATAACACATCTGAAATTTTGGATGCTGCAAGCAAAATCGCTACTGAAAAAGATGCCTATGCATTTTATGTTTATTCAATTATTGCCGATGATGTAAAAAATCGTGAACAAGACATTGATGTAGCTTTATATAAAAAAGATGCGCCTGTTCGTGACTTTATCATCTCTAAAGCAATTGCAGGTCAAGATGCTTATGAAATCACTAGCGATGCTTTCAAAACCATGGAACCTTATAAAACTATCGTTTTCCATGGCACATTTAACAACACTAGCGAAATTAGCGCTGCGGCGCAAAAATATGCTATTGCTAACGATGCGCACTTCTACTATGTAAAAGAAGTATCAACTAACCGCGCTGAAACAGCTCAAACAGTTTATGTAAATTTATATAAATAACGATCCATTACATAATTATCCATGTGTTAAATATTATATTTTTACACATGGATTTTTACGAAAATAAACTTTTAGTCTCAAGCTCTACCTAACAATGCAATTCATAAAAAGATTTTTATCCAAGAATTAGGTTTTTCACGATTTAAGTTTGTAATAATAAGTATCAGCATAATTTAAACACAATAAATGTATCTTTTTTTATTTAAATTTAAGAATTAAAAGGTAAGGTAAGGTAAGATGATATTATTGAAAGGATTTAAATTTATACTGTTTTTTCAATTCCCATGGTTAACACGATTTATCATATTCTTTTTAATTTCAGTGTTTTTAATAAACAATTTAGCTTTGGCTTTGAATGCAAAAACAGTAGAAGTTATTCATGGTTCCGCCCCCTATTTTATTAATCCAGATGCGATAGGCATAAATGGATCTCGAGAATATAATCAACAAAACTTTCACTATTTTGGAGTAAAATTACAAACTACAATAAACTCTGAATTAAATAGTTTAAACGACACAATAAAAGCCATAAATTTCCCTCAGGTTGATCCTAATACAACCACACCAAATCAATTGTTAACAATGTTAAAGTCTGATTATGGTTTTGAACCTATAATAATGCCATTTTCACCTACTAATCCAATCGATAGTCAGAACGTCTCTGATGATGACGGCGATGTTATAACTAAAATAACCCCACCTGATGGCGGTTTTAAAATAGATTGGTTCTATCGAGCAGCCAATATATCCTATTTATTATTGGAATCAGATAGAGATAGAACCTTCTGTGAGCTCGCACGGATGGGGTGGAATCCTTATATCAGAATTTCAGGCACCATCGCTTTAGTTTCTGAATATGGCATACCAAATTATACAATTTATTCTACGCCCAAGAGTGACTTTTTGATTTACAATGCGATCAAACCTACCGTTTGTGCCAATCGACCATCAATTGTAAACTCATTTCTTTTCGAAAATCGAGATTACACTGGCGACTGGGCACGTTTAACTTGGGGCGATAAGAATCAATACATAGTTGATTCTGGCTTCGTCAATAAAGTCAGTGCTGGTGGTTTTCCAACTACTGGATTTGATCAAGCACAATTTCTCATGTTTATAGCCGGCGTACCGTTTGATTTATCGACAATAGCATCATCAAATAGTTCAAAAGGAGTAAATGTAGAGATAAAAAAAATTAATGACAATGATGTAGATAGCCATCTAGCTAACACGGCTGTTCAAGTCAAATTGCTAGGAGAAGCCACCGAAGCAAATCCTACATTTTCTATAAAATCCAATGGTGAAGATATTTATTCGTTTACTATTAAGAAATGGTTCTCCGCACCCAGCCAAGATTTTTATCCTTATAATCAATATACAAGTGTTTGCCAGGGAAACTATGTCGTTCCATCTATTGAAGATTTAACCAATAGTGACCAAAGTCTTATAACTAGTGGTGGTGCTTGCCAATCTGATAATAAGTCAGATAATTGTCTAGCCATTACAACTAATCACTATTATCGTCGGGTTGGAAACAATCTTTTAGCTGAATGGGGTGATGTAACTAACGAAGGGAATTATTATCATCACGCCTATCCAGGTAACCATTTCCCTAGAGGACGTTTATATTGGACTTCGAACGAAAGAGATAGTAACAACCAATACGCGGTAGGTTCAACAAAAGGCGCTATTGAATGGCAGTTGAAAGATAATGAATTATATTTTGTTTGTGTGCTGAAATAGAAAATATATTCATAAATTGCGTTATAAGATGATATAACGCAATTTTCATTCTTATTATAGTTAAAATAATTTTAATTTCGCTTTTAAAAAGCAGATAATCGACTTTAGTATTTACTGTTAAAAGCAACTCATCATTTATATATTAAATAAGATAAGTAAACTTAATCAAAAAAATAAATAGTGGCTGATTTTTCAAATATGACTATCAATTGACATTAATCAATTCACTCAAAAGTGTGATACATAGATAATGTTTGAAAATTAAATGGCTGGGGTACCAGGATTCGAACCTGGGCATGGCGGGATCAAAACCCGCTGCCTTACCGCTTGGCTATACCCCAATAAAGGATAAATATTAAGATTAAATGGTGCGGGTGAAGGGACTTGAACCCCCACGCCTCGCGGCGCCAGAACCTAAATCTGGTGCGTCTACCAATTTCGCCACACCCGCATTTAATTCAATCTTAATGGTGGCTACGACGGGATTCGAACCTGTGACCCCATCATTATGAGTGATGTGCTCTAACCAACTGAGCTACGTAGCCATTTCATTCGCAACGTCATAACCAACACTGCGAGGCGCATTATGCTTGTGTTACGTCAAATCGTCAACCCTTTTTTTTAGATATTTTAAAAAAAAGTGACGATTGATTAAGATGCAATCAAATACCGTCTAATAACACTTCAATTCGCCTTTTTTGTAACTCGTCTTGAATCTGCTTTCCTTTATAACCTTCAGCAATAATATTTTGAACATTGACGCTTTGAGCTAATTTATATGCATTCTCAAGATACTTTGCTTGAGGAAATGCTTCAGTTTTAGCATAAGATTGGCTAGCAATGATTAATTGATTTAGATGATAAGGATTGCGCCAAACATCTATTCGATAAAACAACTCAATAATTTGTTCGGCAGTTAATCTTGTCACGTTTTCAACTTCATGGTGGTGTTGCTGTACCATAATCGCTAATTTTGTGTATTGATTTGGCGCTTTAATTTGTAAACACAGTTTTCCTAGCGCTGTTTTCGTTACAAATTCACCACACAATACCGCAAAGCGAATTGCTGAATCATCAGTTAATAAAGTTGATTTTTTTAAAGCATCTGCAATTGTATTAGAAAGCACTAATGATGGAAATAATAGTGATAAAGCGCCACATTGATCCAGCACTTGAAAATAAACTTGCGGGTCGTCGCTTGCTAGTGCTTTTTCTGTCTCTTTCCATACACGCTCGGGAGTAAGTGTGTTTATTTCTCCCGCTAAAACCATTTCTTTCATTAACTTTTGCGTTTCAGGAGCAATTTTAAAATCTAAATGATGATAACGAGCAGCAAAACGTGCAACACGTAAGATTCGTAAGGGATCTTCTCTAAAAGCGGGCGAAACGTGGCGCAATAATCTAAGTTTGATGTCATCAACGCCACGATATGGATCGACAATATTACCATCTTCATCCATGGCAATAGCGTTAATAGTCAAGTCTCGACGGATAAGATCTTGCTCTAAAGTAATATCTTTACTAAAATCGCAAATAAATCCAGTGTAGCCCTTACCCGATTTTCGTTCGGTTCGAGCCAACGCATATTCTTCTTTTGTAGTGGGATGTAAAAAGACAGGAAAATCTTTACCAACCTGTTGATATCCTAAAGCTAAAAGCTCATCGGGTGTAGCACCAACCACAACCCAATCACGATCAACAACAGGAAGATTTAGCAATCTATCTCGAACAGAACCACCAACAAGATAGATTTTGCTCATTTAACGCATCCAACGATCTTTTTTGCGACGCCCAGGCATAATAGCTGGCAAAATAAGACCTAAAAGTAAACCGCCACCAGCGACTAAACCACCATAAGTAAACCAAGTAACAATAAGATCACGGCGTTTATCATCAACTTGATTTAGAATTGATTCGAGTTTAGTGTCTTGCATTTTATTAAGTTGTTCTAACTCTTTATTCTTGGCTTGCAAGCTTTCAATCGTTTGTTCAGCTTGTTTTAATTTTTCAGCATAATCATTGACTGCACTTTGTTTATACTGTTCGGCGTTATCAACTTTATCTTTATATTCGGCAAGTTTTGCTTCTAACATTGGAAGAAGTTCTTTAGAGCTAGGTTGATCTTTCAATTTATAAGATTCAATCCAAGCTGAACTGCCATTAGAGAGTTTTATTCGGGTGTATTTACCGTCAGCACTCTTTTCAAGTTCAGTAACTTTTTCCCCTGCTTTAACAGCGCTTGTGTAAGCATATTGAGAACTAGGGCCACGACGGAGATAAACATCAACATTTTCAGTTACATATTTATCTATGGCTTCAACACTAAAAACTAATGTCATTAAAGAAAATAAAGTAATAATGTTCTGTTTTTTCATAATATTTTAATTTTCACCCATGATTACAAATCATAATAACACAAAATATTGCCTTTTCGCACCAATAAAAATTGCTTGATTAGCATTCCAAAGAAACTTGAATGAAAACGATTACATTAATTGAGATCTTAATCACAAAATTAAATATTAATTATATTAATTACTAAAAATTATTATTATTCTAGACTGTAAAAGTGGTTAACCCTTGGAGAGAATATGAACTACAATCTTAGAACCAGCGATATAGATATCATCTTACGCACTCGACCTTATGCTGAACTCTGTTATTTTGGTAAACGATTACAACATCTAAACACTAATGAAATTGATATGCTTACACCTGCTGTACCCAATTCGCGTATTGATGTTGACGTTCCTTTTACTCTTTGTCCAGAAGAAGGAGTTGGGAACTTTAGTACTCCTGGACTTGAAGGCCATCGAAATGGTAAGGATTGGTCACCAGTATTTGTGACAAAAGAAGTAACCAAGAAAAAAAATGATATAACCATAATTAGTGAAGACAGTATTGCCAAGCTTCGTTTGACGAGTAAACTGATTTTAGATGAAACAGGTGTATTGCAATGCCAAAATAGTCTAACTAATTTAGGTAAAGAACCATACCAAGTCAACCGTTTATCTGTAACCTTACCGATCCCTGAGCGTGCGAAAGAATTGATGGCGTTTAGTGGTCGTTGGATTAAGGAGTTCTTTCCACACAGAACAAGAATCGATCATTGTGGTTACCTACAAGAAAATCGACGAGGTCGTACTTCACATGAATACTTTCCGGGTATGGTAGTTGGTACTGATGGATTTAAAGAGCAAACTGGTGAGGTTTGGGGGATTCATTTAGGTTGGAGTGGTAATCATCGCATTCAAGTTGCAGTCAAAAGTAATGGTAAGCGTTTTATTCAAGCCGAAGCCCTTTATCTTGCAGGAGAAATATCATTAGCTAAAGGTGAAACATTAAGTACACCTTGGTTATATGCAACTTATAGTGAAGAAGGCTTAAACAAAATGAGCCAGCATTTCCATCAATTTTTACGCAAAAATATCATTCATTTTGCAAGTGATAAACCTCGCCCTGTTCATCTCAACACTTGGGAAGGTATCTTCTTCAACCACAACCCTGATTACATCATGAAAATGGCGACTAAAGCAGCACAAATGGGTGTTGAACGTTTTATTATCGATGATGGATGGTTTGGTAAACGTGATGATGACTATCAAGCATTAGGTGATTGGTATTTAGATAAACGCAAATATCCAAAAGGACTTGAACCAGTCATCAAACATGTCAAAAAACAAGGAATGGAATTTGGTATCTGGGTAGAACCAGAAATGATCAGTAAAAATTCCGATCTCTATCGAGCACACCCTGATTGGTTACTTGAATTACCTGGCTACAATCAACCTGAAGGTCGTCACCAATACCTACTTAATTTACAAAATCCAGATGTGTTTGACTATCTACTTGAAAGATTAAATTGGCTATTAGGCAGTTATGATATTGACTATATTAAATGGGACATGAATAGAGAAATTGTTCAAGCAGGCCATGAAGGTCATCCAGCTATAGTTGGACAAACCAACGCTGTCTACCGTTTAATGGATATTTTGCAAGAAAAATATCCTAATGTTGAAATTGAATCATGTTCTTCTGGTGGTGGTCGAATTGATTTTGAAGTCTTAAAACGTACTCAACGTTTTTGGGCCTCTGATTCGAATGATGCATTGGATAGACAAATTATACAACGCGGCATGAGCTACTTCTTCCCACCTGAAGTAATGGGGGCACATATTGGTGGTAAAACTTGTCATACAACCTACCGTGAATTAGACATGAATTTACGTGGATTGACTGCATTATTTGGGCACATGGGTGTCGAGCTCGATCCAGTTAAAGAATCGGCAGAAGAACAAAAAGGTTTTACTCACTATATCCGTTTACATAAACAACTACGTCCATTATTACATAGTGGTAACAGTGTTCGATTAGATGTTGATGATAGTGCTGCTATGCAAAGCTATGGTGTGATAAGTCAAAATAAAACAGAAGCGGCATTTGTTATAGCACAATTAGCATTACCTACTTATGCATTAAGTGGTAATTTACGCTTAACAGGATTAATAGCTGATAAGCAATATAAAATCGAAATTCTAGATCTACCCAATCACGTCGATCCGAAAGTGAACGGTCATGCCATGAAATCATTTCCAAAATGGATGACAACAGATACTACACTCTCAGGCGATTGGTTAATGAATATTGGTTTACCATTACCTGTACTCGATCCGGCTACTGCTATGTTAATAAAAGTGACAGTAAAATAGCAGGATGTGGTTATATTTTAACTAATTTGAGGGGAATTTAGGCAATCAGTCATTCCCCTTATTAATAAATTAGAACTGAAACGATTCAGGTGCCAATGGTTTATTGGCAAAGCCAAAATTTTGCATTATTATCATGCGCTAAATCAATAAAATTGAACAGATAACATATCTGTATCAATTACTTAAGGTAAATGAGAACGTGTTAAGTAATCATTGATAATTTCACAGTGAATCTTTTTTGACTTAATCGTTAATAGTTCTGCTTAACTTTATATCAATAAAAAAACTAAATATATTGATATAAAGTTTAAGAAAGTTATAGTAATAATTTAAAAGGTTTTTTATGGCGACAATAAAAGATGTTGCACATTTAGCTAAAGTTTCTGTTGCGACAGTATCGCGAGTTATCAACAACGCCGAAAACGTCAGTGATAACACGCGCGAAACCGTAAAAAAAGCCATGGAAAAATTAAATTATTACCCTGATGCTAATGCGCGTGCATTATCACAACAAAATTCTAATACTATTGGTATTGTTGTTGCTGACGTGTCTGACCCTTTTTTTGGCGCTATGGTCACAACCGTCGAAAAAGTCGCATCTCAAACGGGACATTTTTTACTAATTGGTAACGGCTACCACAACGAACAACAAGAATATAATGCGATAACTCACTTAATAGAGCATCGCTGCTCATCTCTAGTTGTTCATGCAAAAATGTTACCGGACAGCAGATTGATAAAGTTAATGGAGCAAATGCCAGGGATGGTTTTAATCAATCGGTTATTAAAAGGTTTCGAAAAACGTTGTATTGCCCTTGACGACCGCTATGGTTCATATCTAGCAGTTAAGCATTTAATCCAAAACGGCCATAGCAAAATTGGGTATTTATGTTCCAATCATGAAATTTCTGACTCATCAGATCGGTTACAAGGTTACAAAGATGCATTAAACGAAAACAGCATAGATGTTAATGACAATTTTATTGCTTTCTCCTCACCTAATGAAGAAGGGGGCGAACAAGCAATGATGTCACTCCTTGAACGTAATCGAGAAATCACTGCAATTGCCTGTTATAATGATTCAATGGCTGCTGGCGCAATGTCAGTATTATATGATAATGATATAAAAATTCCGACAGAAATATCTATTATTGGATTTGATGACCTATTAATTGCACGATATTTACATCCCAAATTAACAACCATTCGTTACCCACTACATACAATGGCGAAACAAGCAGCGGAACTTGCATTACGACTAGCAAAAGGCGAAGAACCGCCTGCAAACTTAATTAACATCTTTACTCCGACACTAACTAAACGATACTCAGTTAACAAAATAGGATAATCAACATTAAATTGTAAAATAATAAAAAATGTCAAAAACTCTATAGTAACAGTTTTCGACATTTAACTATTTTATCCAAATAAAATTATTTAAAACCAAACTTCGGTTTGCACACCAAAACTAATTTGATTTTCTTTGCCATTAAAGTCAAATTTACTAATTTCATTTTGCATTGACTCTATATACGAAACATAAAAACGAATATCTGGCCTTGAAGCTAAAATGCTCTCACCCACTTTAAACGAATGGAAGAGTGTTGTTTTGACACCTTCCTCAATATAACTTTTACCTTTAACTTTATTTTTTTGTTTAAAGTAACCTAACTCGACACCACTTTGATTATAAGTATCCCAAATATAAGCAGGTCTTATTGCCGATTTGAAACTGGTAAAATCGGTATGAGCTGAATTCAAATCATACGAATAGACATCTTTACCGGCTGTCAGAGCTAAAGCATGAGCTACAATTACTTTATCAGCTAAATAAGCCTCACCTTCAGATACCAAACGATAAGCCTTACCACCAGTATGAGTACCAATATAATCATTATCTGAATTAGCAGCAAATTCAGGGTTATTAGTATTAATGTTGGCTAATTGTGAAGCAACTGAATTAGTTGCAGTTTGTAAGGTTAATTGATTAAATCCACCAAAGAAGTTATTTTGTCTTAGAACAAAGCTACCTAACCAAGCATTTTTGACACTAACGCTATCTTGAATTTTTGATTTATTGGGTGCCGAATAACGACCATTAATCGCCAAAGTTGCATCTTGCCACAAAGGTATATTTCGATAGCGAAGCTCAACTTCATTTAAATCAACTTCTTCACGCTTAGTTATCGTTTCTACTTTTTGGGTATTATCATCATTTTCAACGGAAACTTTTTTAACTTGTTTAACATTGACATCCGCTCTTACTAAAGCTACATCAAGTTTCCCCACTCCAACGGCAAGATCTTCAATACCGATTCCACCTCCGGCAGGTGTTTTTTGAGTTTTCCAATCTAACATTTGAATTTCATTATATGGCAGCGAATGTTTACCTACCCATAAATTTGCATCAGGAAATCCAGGTATAAATCCTTTGGTAGATAAGTAAATATCAGAAAACTGCATAATATTATCATCTTGGGTATTAAACAAACCAGCGGCCTTATTAGTAGCCACATTACCATCAATCATAACAATAGCATCAACTCTATGACCATTCTCATCATATACTTTCTGTTTAAAAATAAGATCGTACCAACCACCATATTCATTACCAAACCGACCTAATGCACCTTCAGCATAATTTTTAGGCTTACCATTTTGGGAAGTAGACCAACCTCCACGAAAATAACCATTAAATGAAAAACCGATTTCATCTTTGATGTAGTCTTTAAACTCTGATAGAGTAAAGGCATTTTTAAGTGGTTTTGTTTGCGCTATTGAATCGGCAGTATCATTTGACTTAATATCGTTAACTATAACAATCTGATTGTCGACTGCTGGTTGTTGTTGAACAACAGAATCAGAATTAACATTAATTTGGGTACCGGTTTGTTTTGGTGCTGAGGTTTTAGTTGAAGTTCGTGCTAGAGCAACACTCTGATTTCTCAATACCTTTTGCTGATTATTAATTACAATCTGTTGTTGTTGAATATTTTTATTTAATTGTGCTAGTTGTTTATTAGATTCAATCATTTGCTTTTTTAAATCTATGGACTCTTGAGAAATTGTTAATAATTTTTGTTCTAACATAGATATTCTTGCTTCTAACTCATCTTGCGTTGCCGCAAAAGAGGTTGGTATATAGCACAAGCCTAGTAGTGTGATTAAAACAATTCGTTTAGGTTTTACTTTTAATACTGCTTTAGTTAAATATTTCATTTTTTCTACTCATTTTTTATAGAAATTAAAGAAGCCTCAAAAATTTGAGACAAAAAAAAACCTAAAAAATAGCGATAACTATTCTTTAGGTTTTGCCCATATAACTACAGTAGCAATCCAGTGCTTAATAAATAAGCTTTTTTAATATAACTAATTAAATTGATCTTTCAAAAATTAAATCCCTGTAATGTGACAATTGTCACATTAAAATATAATTACTACTAAAATTGCCTAATTTTTGGAAGGATTTTAATCAAAAAATGTAATCGATTACATAAATGTTAACTTGATCACTGTTTTTAATAATGGAATTACTATAATTAAAATATAACAAATAGATTTATAACATTACTAGATATATAACAAGTTAAACAAATGGAGAAGCTTATGAATCCGTCCTTCAATGAAATTATTAACAGACAAGATTGGAATAATCTATCAGTATTAAGTATGAATAAACTTGATACCCACCCTAAATTTCAAAGTTGGCGGGATAAACAAAGTGCCAAAAACAACGCTGAATCAAATGCTACAATTTCGCTTAATGGCGACTGGTTTTTTAGTTATTACAAAAATCCTCAACAAGTACCTTCGTCATGGTTAAAAAAAGAGATCAATAAAAACACTATCCCAGTGCCATCAAATTGGCAATTTCATGATTATGATGCGCCAGTTTATACAAATATCCGTTACCCATTCCCTTACAATCCCCCATTTGTTCCTGAGGATAACCCAACCGGTTGTTATTCGCGCTATTTTAAAATTGATAAAAAATGGTTACAAAAAGGAAACACCAGAATTATATTTGATGGCGTCAGCTCGGCATTCCATCTTTGGTGTAATGGAAACTGGGTTGGTTATTCACAAGACAGTCGCATTGCTGCTGAATTTGATTTAACACCTTTTTTAATAGAAGGTGAAAACCGAATTGCCGTATTAGTTTTAAAATGGTGTGATGGTAGTTATTTAGAAGATCAAGATATGTGGCGATTAAGCGGCATTTTCCGCGGTGTTTCGCTACTAAACAAACCAAAATCACATTTAAGTGATATTCACGTTCAAACAAGGCTTGATGCATGTTATCAAAACGCCACATTAACATTACAAGTTGACGTAAAACATCAAGGTGATCTCGATATGCTAAATGTCGGTATTGAATTATGGCACAAAGATAAACTTGTTCTTGAACAAACACAACCAATTGGAACACCTTTTGTCGACGAAAAAGGTGGATACAACGATCGAATGACATGCCATATCCCTGTGACTAAACCAAAATTATGGAGTGCCGAAACCCCAAATTTATACCGCCTTATTATTAGTTTAAATCATAATAAAACTGGTTTGATTGAATCCGAAGCCTATAACATCGGTTTCAGAATTATTGAAATCAAACATGGTCAGCTCCATTTAAATGGACAACCCCTTCTCATTAAGGGAACTAATCGTCACGAATTCTATCCTGATATGGGCTATGCCGTTACCGAACAAGCCATGCTACATGATATTAAACTCATCAAACAACACAACTTTAATGCCGTACGTTGCAGCCATTATCCAAATGACCCACGCTGGTATGAACTTTGTGATGAATACGGCCTATACTTAGTCGATGAAGCAAATATTGAATCACACGGCATGTTCCCAATGTCGCGCTTGTCTGACGATCCTCGTTGGTTAGCCGCTTATAGTGAAAGAGTAACTCGCATGGTTCAACGCGATCGTAACCATCCATCTATTATTATTTGGTCATTAGGAAATGAATCAGGACACGGTGCAAATCACGACGCACTTTACACATGGATAAAAAGCAATGATCCAACTCGGCCAGTACAATATGAAGGTGGAGGAGCAAACAGTAAAGCGACAAATATCATTTGCCCTATGTATGCGCGTGTTGAGCAAGATCAACCCCACCCTAATGTACCTAAATGGGCGATAAAAAAATGGATATCCATGCCAGATGAAAACCGACCACTTATCTTATGTGAATATGCTCACGCAATGGGAAATAGCTTAGGTACATTCTATAAATATTGGCAAGCCTTTAGACAATATCCTCGGCTGCAAGGTGGATTTATTTGGGAATGGGCCGATCATGGCATTCGTTGCCACAGCAATACAGACGAAAGTTATTGGGCTTATGGTGGTGATTTTGGCGAAGCGTATCACGACAGACAATTTTGTTTAGATGGACTAGTCTTTCCTGATCGGCAACCACATCCAAGTTTAATTGAAGCAAAAAAAGTACAACAACCATTCCAATTCAAACTTATCAACCAAAAACCATTGATTATAGAAGTAAATAGTGAATACCTATTTCGTACGACCGATAATGAAACACTAGAATGGGAATTACTACTTGATGGTAAAAAACAAAAAAGTGGTAGAGCCAAACTCACTATTTCACCTAACAGCACTATTGAACTCAAACTAATGGACGATATTAGTAATCAGCTTGATGGTGAAGAGTTACACTTATCACTCAAAGTTATACAAAACAAAGCTACGACATGGTCACCAGCCAAACATGTTGTTGCATGGGAACAATTTAAATTAACCAACAGTTTTATTCCACAATTGGCATTAAGTAATAACAAAAAATTACTTAAATTAACTGAAAATAATAACGAGTTTATTGTTAATTGGAAAAACCAAAGTTGGCAAATTAACAAAAAAACAGGGCAACTAAGTCAATGGAGTAAAGATAAAAAACCACTGTTAGCCAGTGCGATTACCGATCAGTTTATACGAGCACCTATCGATAATGATATTGGTATTAGCGGTGATTTCGACAGTAATAATAACCCATACGCATGGGTCGAACAGTGGAAGGCAGCCGGTTACTTTGATTTGAGCCACAAATGTTTAGCAATCAGAGCATCACAAACAGATGATTATGTAATGATTGAAGCTTTACATAGCTATTGGGTGAAAAACCGCAAAATCATTCAAAGTAAATGGTTACATCAGTTTGATCAAGATGGCAACTTAACTCTCTGTGTCGAAGTGGATATTGCCAATGACATGCCTGCACCTGCACGTATTGGTCTAACATATCAATTAAAAGAGATACCAAAACAAGTTAAATGGCTTGGCTTAGGGCCACATGAAAACTATCCAGATAGAAAAAACTCAGCTATTTTTGGTGACTGGTCATTGCCATTTGCTGACCTTTATACACCTTATATTTATCCATGTGAAAATGGCTTACGTTGCGATGTTAAACAATTAATCCTTAATGAAATGACCATTACCGGTCATCAATTTCAATTTAACATAAACCAATATGGTACTAAACAGTTGATGGAAAAAACTCATCGACACTTATTACAACCTATGCCAGAAGCGTATGTCAGCATTGATGCTTATCATATGGGAATTGGTGGTGATGATTCTTGGACCCCTAATGTTCATCGTGAATATTTACTCACCGATAAACATTATTGCTATCAACTAAAATTCAAGTGCTAAATTAAATATTATCTCCAATTAAAAGGCACAAATAATTGTGCCTTTTTATTTAAGTTAACTCCTCACCATTAAATAGCTTATCAAGTTTTTCGATAAATTCTTGTTTTGGTAGATGATAAAAAATCCCTTGATTAGGAAGTCCTCGTAAAAACAGATAATAAACCCCACCAAAATGTGTTTCGTATTGATAGTCGGCTAAACGGCTTCGCAAAAATCGGTGCAGTGCTAAACAATAAAGTTGATACTGCAGCTCATAACGATGCTCACACATTACTTGATTTAAAGCTTGCTCGGTATAGGCTGCAACCCCATCACCTAACCAATTCGACTTATAATCAATAATATAATACTTACCTCGATACTCAAACACTAAATCGATAAATCCTTTTAACATGCCTTGCACGGTTTCAAAGTCTAATGGTGGGCATTGCTTAGATAAAACATCATACTGCTTACATAAACCATCTAATTGGGAACTGGTCACCGCATGACGAATTGGAAAATAAAACTGCAATTCATTAATACATTGGCTAGTTAAAATATCTTTTAATAGCGGACCATCTTGATCTAATTTAGTCACTAAAACTTGTTGAAGCCAATCACTGAGCACCGTTAACCAAGGTTGTTCTAAACCCAATTTTTTAATCGTGTTTGCACATAACTCGTTAGCATTAGTTGGCGTTAAATTTTCCATGATCGAATGAAGCAATGTACCGACATAAGCACCCTTAGGAAAATGATGGATATCATATTGCGTCTGAGATGATAAAGAAGCCTCCAACGATGTAAAGTTCTCACTCCTATCACTAATCATAGCCGAATTAAAACTGACAACACTGTTGTGCTTTTGTAACTCGGTATAGCTCGTCACTCGCCAACTATCTGATAATTTACGTTTAAACACATTAGCGGTTAGTGAAAGGTTGGCGGCTGCCACGGCATTATACTGATCACCTAAAATAGGTAATTGCAGTTCAATCAAATCTGCAAATTCAGCAATCGAACGTAATTCACCTTTTAATAAATAATTAATTGCCGAATGGCTTTTTTTCAATAGTGCTAAACCAACACTGCAATGATAAATTGAGCGCGTCATGGCAACATAAAGCAGACGCAAATCTTCTGCTAAACGTTCAGCTTCAATCTGTTGTTTAATTTCATCGGTTAATAGCCAAGCATAGGTAGGTTGATAGTCATTATTTTTATCATGATAAAATTGGCTATCAGCATTACGAAATTGTGCTGCAAAAGGTAACCAAACAATAGGAAACTCTAAACCTTTCGATTTATGAATCGTAATAATTTTTACTAAATTTTCATCACTTTCTAAGCGTTGCTCATGATTTTCTAAATTAGAGTCAGGGCTAACAATTTGTCTTGATAACCAACGAACTAAAGCATGTGGACTATCTAGCTCATCTGCTGCTTCTTGCAGCAATTCGCCTAAATGCATCAAATTGGTTAAAGTCCGTTCACCATTAGGGCTTGCTAAGATATTTTCCGCCAACTGGCGTTTTTTCATCATCCGTCGCAGCATGACTAACACACCGTAATATTGCCAGATAGTCTGATACTGTTTGAACTCTTCTATCAAACCCTCCCATTTATCTTGATCAGCAGTAATTTGCTCCAGATCGCTCATCGTTTGTCCTAATAGGCTCGTCATAAGTGCTAAACGCAAAGCCGATTCATTTTCTGGCATAAGTACAGCTTGTAATAAACAAAGCACCTCTTGCGCTTCTTTCGACAAAAAAACACTACTACGATTAGATAAATATACGCTTTTAACGCCAACCACCGCCAACTTTTGTTGGATGATTTGAGCTTCACGCCCAGTACGAACCAAAATCGCAATATCAGCAGTAGTAATTGGTCGCTGACCATTTTTATCTTTGATTAAAATTGTAGGATCGGTCAACCAAGTCACAATCTGCTTAGCACAACAGTTAGCGATATGTTCTTGATAATCTGTTTTCGTACTTATTTCATCAGGCAATAAATAAGCTGCTAACGCATTAACTTCTTGTTGATTGACCACCACCCCTTTATGCTCATTACGCTCTGCACTTTCCATTGGTAAAAAAGGGATATTTTCAAAGATAAAAGGATTTTCATGATGATTAAATAGCGCATTAACCGCATTGACCATTGACGCTGATGAGCGATGATTAACCTGCATCGTAAAATTATTTTCACCGGTTGATAATTTTGCCTTTAGATAAGTAAAAATATCTGCACCTCGGAAACTATAAATCGCTTGCTTAGGATCACCAATAAACAGTAAACCTGTCTCTTTTGGATAATTACGATAGATACGATCGAAGATCTTATATTGCACTGGGTCGGTATCTTGAAATTCATCTATCAATGCTACGCAATATTTTTTTGCGATACTTTGCGCTAATCGCTTACCATTTCTTGTGCGCAAGGCTCGATTCAATTGGCTTAACAAATCGTCAAAGCTCATCTCACCACGTTTAATCTTCTGCACATAGATCCGTTTTTGAATGACATTAACCATATCCATTAAAATTTCGCTACGCAAATCAATAGAACTATTGCATAACCTATCTATCAGCTCAAAAACAGCATGAACAGGAGGATTCTTACCTTGCTTGGTTTTTTCAATTAAAATTGATTGACCAAATTTAGTTAACTCACTAGGTAATTTAAACGATCGCGTTGGTAACTGTGCCCAAGCCGTGACTTTAGCAAACCAATTTGGTAAATACCGACTACTATAAGACTGTTTATTAACGCCTGATTGGGCGATGATGTCAGGAAGATCGGCAACTGAATCTAACCACTGTTTTTTAACCCAATTAATCTGCTCAAGATATTTTTGATGAAATTGCCGAATTTTTTCGGTGATATTATGTCCTTCATCTTGCGACTGATCAAATTCGAAATTTAGATAAGATTTGATATCGTCTAATAACGCTTGTGGATCTTGCCAATAATCAAGAATTAAATAGGCAAGCGTTTTATCAAGAGGCACAAAATAATGACGCCAAAAATCTTGGACAACTTGTAACTTAAGCTCTTGCTCATCCATGATTAACGTTTGTTCAAACAACACACCGGATTCAAAAGCATGGCTAGTTAAAATACGCTGACAAAAACCATGGATAGTATAAATAGCTGCATCATCCATTGATTGTTGTGCTTGGGTTAATCGTTGTATGGCATCATTGGGATCTTCAACTAAATCGATCAATTGTTGATAGATTGGATCATCATGATGACCTTGCAACAATCCTAAACGCAATTCTTGGATATTTTGTCTTATTCGCGACCGAAGTTCTTGGGTTGCAGCTTTTGTGAAAGTCACAACTAGGATTTGATTAACATCAAGAGGTGTAGGATAGTTATTTTCACCAACCCCAAGTAATAATCGCAGATAGATAAAAGCGAGCGAATAGGTTTTACCCGTCCCTGCTGACGCTTCAATAAGCGTTCGACCGGTTAACGGTAAATCAAAAAGATTAAGTTTTTTTATTCCACTACATGAAACCATTCTAGCTTTCCTGCCGCATTGGGTGGTAACTCAACACAAGCAATAGCAGCTGTAGGAAACATTGGTGGTGAAACCTCTGGGCACAACTCATTAACTAAATAACCTACTAAAGGAAGATGTGAAACAATAATCACATTTTCAATACCGCGAGCGGAAAGTGTCATTAATAAATCGGCAATATGGGAAGGACTACCACCAGGCACCAAAAAATTATCAGTTTCAACTTTAGGCACAGGGCAGTATGCAGATAATTCAGAGAAAGTCTGCTGTGCCCTTAAATAAGGACTTACTAACCCTAAATCAAATTTATAATCTTGCTGATTGAGCCATAAACCAGCTTGACTTGCTTGTTTTCTGCCAAAATCAGTCAATGATCGACTAGCATCTGATGAAGCAGAAAAACCTGCCTCACCATGTCTCATAATACAAACTTTCATGAAATAAAATTAACGTAATTTTAATTGGAAAATCATGCATTCAGCACCGCAACAAAAAGTGAATTTAGCCATTAATTTAAAACCATTTTCAACTTTATCGATGCTGCTACTGATTTCGCAAGGTTCCGTTTCAACATCTTTTGCTGCTTGAATCAATGATGCTAATTTAGATTTTGCTTCTGATTCAGTTGCAAAAACGTTCTCATATTCTGCACTACAATCTTCATTATCAATAATTGTGCCGACATCAACGCAACAACAAGCGGGCGTTTCGTTAGCTTTACATTTGTTTAAAGAATCTGTCATCCTGTACCTCTGTTTTACCGATTAAACTGCTATTAGTATACTCTCAATCACAACCAAGGGCAAAATGTAAAAAAGCTTTACCACAGCGCAAACTTTTGGCGTATATTAAAAACTATAATTTTAGATTTATATATTAATTAGACAATATCATGCAACAATATAATCACGTTCGAAAAATGGCGATTTTAGTTGCCGCAACGTTCTTTATGGAGAACTTGGACGCGACGGTGATCACCACCGCCATTCCAGCAATGGCAAAATCATTTCTTACAAGCCCTCAAGATTTATCTGTCGGAATTAGTGCTTATATGTTAGCACTTACCATTGGTTTACCTGCTAGTGGCTGGATCGCCAATCGCTTCACGGCCTATCGAGTCTTCTCGATTTCGATTATTTTATTTATGTTAGCATCAATATTGTGTGCCATATCGACTAATCTGACTATGTTTACCATCGCAAGATTAATTCAAGGTTTAGGTGGATCATTAATGGTGCCTGTAGGCAGAACGGTGGTATTAAGTCGAACGGAAAAACAACATTTAGTCAGCACTATTTCTA
>CAMLIK010000022.1 GCA_946480175.1 uncultured Gilliamella sp. | reverse complement strand
CATGTATGGTTCTAAAGGCATTTTCATCTCCTAATTAAACAAAATAGCCCAAACAATTGATCCTTATTTGGGCTTATAATGAATTTTAATTAAATCAATTGACAAATTGCTTAAGCAACTTGTTGATTCATTAATTCTGAAAATGAATAAGTTTTATCTGTCACTTTCGCACTAGCTAATAATAAATCAACAACTTGATCTTCCAGTGCAACAGAACGAATATTATCCATTGCTTTCTTATCTTTACGATAATAATCAACCACCTCTTTAGGATCTTCATAAGCGGTCGCAATTTCATCAATTAAAGATTGTACTTTTGCTTCATCAGCCTTTAATTTGTTACTTTCAATAATTTCACTAAATAAAAGTCCCACCAATACTCGACGTTTAGCTTCTGCTTCAAACAACTCTTTAGGAAGATCCATAGATTGCTTAACATTACCACCAAAACGAGTTACAGCTTGTTGACGTAACACATCAACTTCACGATCAACTAAAGCGGTTGGAACATCAACATCATTATTTTTTACTAATCCATCTATTACTTGTGTTTTGATTTTATTGCGTATTGTAGCATTTAGTTCACGTTGCATATTTTTGCGTACTTCTGCTCGCAGACTTGCAACCGTTCCATCTGCAATACCAAATCTTTTAACCACTTCTTCAGTAAGTTCTGGTAATTCAAGCTCTTCAACTTTTTTAAGTGTAGCTGAAAATACAGCTGGTTTACCTTTTAAATTCTCAGCATGATAATCTTCTGGGAATGTGACATTAATATCAAATTCATCTCCAGCTTTGTGACCAATAATAGCGTCTTCAAAACCAGGGATCATACGGCCTTGTCCTAAGACAAGAGCAAAATCATCAGCTTTACCACCTTCAAATTCAGCACCATCAACTTTACCTAAAAAGTCAAGTATGACACGATTTTGTTCTTTTGCCACTTGTTCAACTAATTTCCAAGAGCCTTGTTGCTTACGTAAAGTTTCAATCATTGTTTCAACATCGGCATCGACAATTTCAGCAACAGGTTTCTCGACTTCTATTTTGTCTAAATCCTTAATTTTAATTTCAGGATAAACTTCAAATTCAACAGTAAAAGTATAATCTTCTCCACTTTTATATTCTTTTGGAGTATATACTGGTGCACCTGCTGGATTTAATTTTTCTTGAATAATTGCGTCGACAAAATTACGTTGCATTAAATCGCTTAAAGCATCTTGTAAAATAGACGCTCCATATCGTTGTTCAACAATTTTTAAAGGTACTTTTCCTTTACGGAATCCATCAATACGGACTTTTTTTGCTGTATTAATAAGTTCTTTATCAATTGCTTTCGTAATATCTTCAGATTTAATTGTAATTGATAAACGACGACCTAAACCTTCTGTTGTTTCTACCGAAACTTGCATCTTTATACCTCGGAATTATTGAATATATTTGCTCATCATTTTGAATTGATTAATTGAGCAAATTAAATTTACAAAATAGTGAAGCATTATACCGACCGTAATCGCCTACGTCGAGACATTTAATAGCTTCTTCTCAAGCGCTTTCAAGCGCTTATTCATTTCATCAATATGTAATACTAATGAAGCGGTTTTGCGCCATACTTTATTTTGTTGCAACGGAATACCCGACGAGTATACCCCTGGTTCGGTAATTGGCCTCATAACCATACCCATTCCAGTTACTGTTACTTGATCACAGATTTCCATATGTCCGTTAATAACGCTTGCACCACCAATTAGGCAATGGCGTCCGATCTTTAAACTACCCGCCATAATAACACCACCGGCAACCGCTGTATGATCACCGATAACGTCATTGTGTGCAATTTGACATTGATTATCAATAATAACACCATTACCGATGACAGTATCATCTAAGGCACCACGGTCAATTGTTGTTGAAGCACCAATTTCAACATTATTACCAATTATTACTCGCCCTAACTGAGGGATTTTTATCCATTTCCCTTTATCATTAGCATAACCAAATCCATCTGCACCTATTACTGTACCTGATTGAATCAAACAGTTTTCGCCAATAACGCAATTATGGTAAATAGATACATTGGACCATATTTTTGTACCCGCCCCGATTGTTGTATTTTTTCCAACAAAACAGCCAGCACCAATACAACAGTTATTGCCAAGAATTGCACCGCTTTCTATAACCGCATTTGGACCTATTGATACATTTTGTCCAAGCTGTGCAGTTGAATCAATCACTGCAGAGTTTGCGATATCTTTAGCTGGTAATGGTGTAGTATCTAAAAGTTGTGTTAATCTAGCATAAGTAAGATAAGGATCTTTGACAACTAAAGCAGATCCATTCCAATATTTAAGGCTCTCTTCTGTTAAAACAACAGCTGAGGCGTGACATGCTGATAAATTGCTTTGGAATTTTTTGTCCGATAAAAAAGTGATTTGACCTTTTACTGCACTTTTCATTGATGCTATGCCAGTGATGGTTAATTTTCCATCACCATATAACATAGCACCAAGCTTTTCAGCCAATTGCTCTAAACGAAAAGCAAACATTATTTTTTAACCTTTTCTAGAACTTTATCGGTGATATCAACTGCATCAGAAGCATATAAAACCGTATCTACTCTTAAAATAAGATCATATTTTTCTTCGGCAACAATTGCTTTAACTGCTTCTTGGATTTTGGTTAAGAGTTTACTTGCTTCTTTAGTTTCACTTTCACGATATTCATTTGCAAAAGCGGCTGCTTTATTCTGGAAATCAGTAATAGTTTTATTTAATTCTTTTTTTTCAGAAGACGATAAAGTTAGCCCTTCTTTTTTTAAACGTGCTGCAGCATCATTAGCCAGCTTATCTTCTTTTTCAAGTTCCTTTGCTCGTGCTTCAAATTTTTGGTTTAATTCTTTACCAATAGCTTCTCGTTCTGGCATACGATCCATTACAGATTTTACATCAATAATACCAATTTTAACTTCAGCGTTTGCAAAACCAGCAAAAAATAGAGCAATACTGATACCAACAACAAATATAATTTTTTTCACTTTATTCACCTATGTGTATTTTAGTTATTCACAACTTGGTATTACCATGTTGAACCTATATTAAATTGAAACTGTTGCGCGGAATCACCGTTATACTTTTTAAATGGTTGCGCATAAGAAAATACCAGTGGTCCTAATGGTGACATCCATTGGACAGCGAGGCCAGCTGACATTCTAATATCAGATGGAGAGCTATAATCAGGAATATTGTTACCTTTTAGATCCCATTTTGTATCCCAAACCGTCCCTGCATCAAAGAAAACTGAAGTCCTAATACTATCTGCATATTTTTCACTAGCAAATGGTGTTGGAACTATAAGTTCAGTACTTCCGAAGGCTAATGCATTACCACCTATTGCATCTTTAGATCTAGTACATTGAGCTGAATCTTCTAAGGTTCTACATCCGGTTTTATTAAAATATACCGCTTTAGGGCCGACAGTATTTGCTTTAAAACCACGTAATACTGTTGAACCACCTGCATAGAAATTTTCATAGAATGGTAATTCTTTTCCGCCAAATCCACCACCATAACCTAATCGACCACGAGCTAACAATACCCATTTATGGTCGCTATCAATCGGATAATAATAGGAAGCATCACTGACCATTTTATAAAATCTATTATCAAATATTGGCGTTGTTGCTTTTAAATTAGCGGTTAATTTTAAACCATCTGTTGGGAAGAAACCACGATCTAATGTGTTATATGTCCAATAGGCATTCAACAGCAAATCATTGGTGTCATATGAATAAGATTTATCTTTATCTCTCATATTTTCACCCATAGAATGAAAATAGCGCCACATATTATACTGCGGTTGCATATCAGTTAATTTATGATTAGCGTATTCAGCACCAAAACGAACAAAGTTATTTTCACTTATCGGGAAGCCGAGGTTAGCATTAGCCCCCCAAGTTTTACTAGAATATTCTGATTCGTCATCATCACTATCAGTTTTATAAGTATTGTAGTAAACACTACCACCTAAACTAACGCCATCGACGGTAAAATAAGGATCAACGATCGAAATAGAAGCAGTTTTATCATTACTAGTGGTA
The DNA here is from genome assembly GCA_946480175.1 of uncultured Gilliamella sp. GTDB lineage: Bacteria > Pseudomonadota > Gammaproteobacteria > Enterobacterales > Orbaceae > Gilliamella. Next base: position 23,779 of record CAMLIK010000022.1, on the reverse strand, counting down.
TTAATATCAAATGAAACGCTATTACCCGTTCCTAACCAGTTATCTTGAGAAATACCGGCATTAAAACTTACACCACTATCTGAACCAATACCAATACCAAATTTAATACTACCCGTATTACGTTCGGCTACTTTATAAATGATATCAACTTGATCATCTACGCCTGGAACTCGTTCAGTATTTGCTTCTACAGTATCAAAAAATCCAAGTCGATTTAAACGATCTTTACCAAGTTCAACTAAGCCATTACTTAACCATGAACCTTCCATTTGGCGAAGTTCACGACGAACTACACTTTCACTCGTAATTGTATTACCGACAATTTTAATATTACGTACGTAAAAACGTTGACCTACATCAACTAATACGACTAATTTAACGGTATGTGATGAGTCATCCATTTCGGGTTGAATAGAAACTTGAGGATAAGCATAACCAAAATTAGCAAGCAAACGTTTGATATTATCTTCAATATCAGTTATTTTTTTACCATTATAAAGTTCACCCACGGTAAGCTTTTGTTTGGCTATTTTTTGTATTTCATCCTCATGTCCAGCAAAGTTACCTTTAAAATCAAAATCAGATAACTTATATTGTTCACCTTCATGAATATTAATGGTGACATAAATGCCTTTTTTATCTGGTGTTAAACTAACTTGAGTTGACTCAATATTAAAACGAGCGTAGCCTCGATTCAAATAAAAACTCTGCAACTCATCCAAATCCGATGCCAATTTCTGTTTTTGATACTTACGATCGCCGAGCATATTCCACCAAGGCACTTGATCACGCAAGGAAAAACGTGATATAAGCTGTTCAGATGAAAACGCTTTCGCGCCAACTATATTGATTTGATCGATTAAGGCCGACTTACCTTCAGCAATAACTAATTTTAAATCAACACGGTTACGAGATAACGGTGTTACAACTGCTTTAATTTGAGCATTATATTTGCCAACACTATAATAAAAATCTTCTAATCCTTTCTCGATTCCTGAAAGCATTGTACGATCTAATGCATCACCTTCTCGAATGCCTGTACTATCTAAATTTTTCTTCAACATATCATCTTTAACAGACTTATTGCCAGAAAAAGTAATACTTGCAATTGTTGGACGTTCTTGAACATGGATAATTAATCTATCTCCATCACGAGATACAGTAATATCATCAAAATTACCGCTGGCGTAAAGTGATTTGATAATGCGACCTAAATCAGCTTCATTCACATAATCACCAACTTGAACTGGCATTTCAAGCATTGCTGCACCAACTGTGACTCGCTGCAAACCTTCAAACTTGATATCTTTAACCACAAAATCGTCAACACAAAATGCATTGGAACTATATACTGCTGTGGTACTAAACAGCAAAGATGCTATAAGTAATTTATTTATTTTCATCGTATATGTTTATAACCTCATCCCATTACAATCGTAAAATATCATTAAATAGTGCAATTCCCATTATTACCATTAATAAAACAAATCCGACACGAAAAAAACGATCTTGTGCTTTACTTGATAAGGCTTTTCCTTTCATCATTTCAAAAAATAAAAAAAGCAACTGTCCGCCATCTAACATTGGTAATGGAACAAGATTGATAACACCTAAACTTATACTAATAAAAGCTAAAAAATATAAGTAAGGTGTAAATCCATAACTTGCTGTTTGCCCCGCGCTTTTCGCTATAGTAATTGGGCCTGATAAATGTTTTAGACCAATCACCCCTGTTACTAACTGATAAAGAGAACGAACAGTTAACTTTGCTGTTAACATTGTTTGTTTCACTGCTTTATCGAATCCATTAAAGAAATCATATTGCTTAATTATTGCATTTGATGTTGGGAAAAAACCTGCAACACCTTCTCCATTTTTATTTCTTGTTGGCTTGAGTGTCAGTTCAACTTCTTTATTGTTTCTATTTACCCTGATTTTTATAATCGCAGCATTTTTTATTGTATTAGTAAAATCATCCCAATTTTGATAAAGATGATCATTATAACTAACAATTTTATCACCAACTTGTAATCCTGCTTGGGCAGCTGCTGAATCAGAAACAATTTTATTCACAATTGGATAAATTTCCAATTTTTTAGGCTCGAATCCAAATGCAGTAATGGGGGATTCCTTTTCTATGTCAAAATACCAATTACTAATGTTAACATTTCTATCTATTTCTTGTGGTTTATTAGTAACCGAATTATCTATATAGGTAATATTAATATTGCTTTTTCCTAAAGCAGAAACCAATGCTACATTTACATCATTCCAATTATCTATTTTCGCATTATCTATCATCTTTAACTCTGCATCGGCCGGTATATTTATAGATGCTGCTGGTGTTGAAGGTATAATGCTATTTATTTTAACGGGATAATCAACTACCCCCATCAAAAAAATAATCCAATAAATAATTAAAGCTAAAATAAAATTGGCAAATGGCCCTGCAAAGATAATTGCGGCCCTTTGCCAAATCCGCTTTTTATCAAAGGCCAGTTTTTCTAGATCGGAGGATAATTTACTAGCTCTGCTATTTAGCATTCTAACATATCCTCCAAGTGGAATCATAGCGATAACTAACTCTGTTCCATTTGAAAAACTATGCGACCATATTTTTTTTCCAAACCCAATTGAAAAACACTCTACATGCACTTTACATAACCGTGCGACAAAAAAATGCCCAAACTCATGTACAGTAACTAATATACTAATAGTAATAATAAATAACAACAGTGACCAAAGCAAAGTCAGTAACCTTTTAGAATAAATGCAAAGATAATACAGTAAAAATAGGAACTGCAGCTGTTAAACTATCAATACGATCTAAAATACCACCGTGCCCAGGGATAAGATTGCCACTATCTTTAATGCCTGCTTCACGCTTAAACATACTTTCAGTCAGATCACCTAATACCGATACCAAAATAGCCAATAGCGAACTACATGAAAACTTAATAAAACTAACATTAAAATAACCAGTTAAGTAAACTGTCATACAAACTAAGATTGCTAAACAAACACCACCGATAAAGCCTTCTACTGTTTTTCCTGGCGAGACTTTTGCTGCCAATTTCCGTTTTCCAATAGCCCGCCCTGTAAAATAAGCACCAGTATCGGTTGACCATACTAACACAAATACATAAAGCAACCAAACAGCGCCAGTGTAACTATCAACACTATAATTGATAGAACGTAATTCAAGCATACCTATAAAGAAAGGCACTATGGTAAAAAAAGCAAACAATAACTTAATTGATGGTGATTTAGCCCAATATTTCGCAGAATTAGGATAACTAATAACTAAAAATAAAGCGACTAACCACCAAATAATAGATAAGCAAATTATCAAAGCAAATAAGTTACTTTTTATTGATGATTCAATCAGGTAAAGTAAACCTAGAAAAACAATGCTTAAAACCATAAAGATAGCTTTCTGGGCTTTTTTTTCTAAACCTAAAAAGCTACCCCATTCCCATGCAGCCAATGCACAAACAACAATAATTAAATAAGAAAAAATGGACAATGGTGCAAAAAATAGTGCAATAATAACAAGAGGAATAAGTGCGATGGCAGTTAAAATACGCTGAATTAGCATGAAAGATCCTCATTTAGAACGTCACCAAAACGCCGTTCTCTAGTGTTAAAAATATTTATCGCTTCATCAAATGATGCTTGATTAAAATCAGGCCACAATGTGTCCGTAAAATACAATTCTGCATATGCACATTGCCATAATAAAAAATTACTTATTCGATATTCACCGCCAGTGCGAATAACTAATTCAACCTCAGGTAAATCATTCATACAAATCACTGAACCAAAATAATCTTCATTGATGTCCTGTAATGTTATTTTACCATCTAAAGCATGAGAAGCTATTTTTTTAGCTGATTGAACAATATCCCAACGACCGCCATAGTTAGCGGCAATATTCAAGATAAGGCCGGTATTATTTTCAGTTAAGTGTTGAGCTTTAATAATAAGATTTTGAAGGTTTGGATTAAATTTTGAAATATCACCAATAATATTTAATCGAACATTATTTTTATTTAAATTCTTAACTTCACGATTTAAAGCATAAATAAAAAGTGAAATTAATGCAGTAACTTCATTAGCAGGGCGCTTCCAATTTTCACTACTGAAAGCGTATAAGGTCAGCACTTTTATATCTCGCTTTGCAGCATGTGTGACAATTTTACGCACCGCTTTTAAACCAGCTCGATGACCAGTAGCTCGTAATTGATTTCGTTGTTTAGCCCATCGACCATTACCATCCATAATAATCGCCACATGATTTGGAATATATTGTGTCATTTATAATCTCGTCATATCTCGATCATATTAATGATAATTTCGATAATTCGATAAATCAACGGGTACCATAAACAACAATCGTTTTCCCATGTGCCGAAATTAAGTGTTGATCTTCAAGCATTTTTAAAATTCTTCCAACAGTTTCACGTGAACAGCCTACAATTTGACCAATTTCTTGGCGGGTTATTTTTATTTGCATCCCATCTGGATGAGTCATCGCATCAGGTTGTTTGGTCAAGTTCAATAATGTTTGTGCAATTCGACCAGCTACATCTAAAAAAGCCAAATTACTTACTTTTTCTGATGTAACTTGTAATCGACTCGCCATTTGGCTAGCTAGCCTCATCAAGATATCTGGATTGACTTGCACAAGTTGCTTAAATTTTTTGTATGAAATTTCGGCTACTTCACAACTTGTCTTCGCTTTAACCCAAGCACTACGTTCGGTACCCTCCTTGAAAAGGCCCAATTCACCTAGAAATTGATTTTGATTTAAATAAGACAAAATCATTTCATTACCTTCATCATCTTTAATTAATACCGCTACAGATCCTTTTAAAATATAATAGAGAGTTTCAGCTTTTTCACCTTGATGAATAAGAGTACTTTTAACTGGATATTTATGAATATGACAATGAGATAAAAACCATTCCAATGTTGTATCTGATTGCTGTTTCCCAATCATTATTTCTTTTCTCCATTAAAGATACTACGATAACACTATAGCAAAGATGTGCAACAAATCATATACCCGCTAAAACGATTTTAATCATTATTTAATATATTTAATATCTATTGTTTCATGCACCTCGGACCAATAAATCGCAGCGGAACCATTTATTAAATGAAATTTTACATCATTTACTTTTTCTTCAAGTGATTTTTCCCGTTCTCCATAATCGGTTCCTTCCCTTAAAACAAAGTATTCTATTAGATTATTTAACGTATCAGGATCAAGCGTTTGCCAAGGAATAATCATGATTGTATTTACTGAGTTAACTTGTCTTAATTTATTGTAGCAATTAAGTTATAAGAAATGCATACTAAATAATTAAAAAACCACTCAATTGAGTGGTTTTAATTAGTTTTTAAAAAATTAATTATTTTTTTGTTGCTGTGACATTAAGTTGGAAACCTTGAATACCAGCTTTATAACCCGCCCCACCATTTAGAGAACTATAAGCTGAGTTATTTGGACCTAATTCAAATGTACCATGTCCCTTTCCATTAGGATCTGCCAGTTCACCTGCTAATTTAGTAGAGTCTTCAGTTGCTGTTGTTTCAGTTTCTTTAGCACGATCTCCAAAAGATGAACCACTTACATACCATATAAATTTGTAAGAATTTGATAAATCTACATCTCCGCTGTCAAAGTGAGGGGATGAAGAAGTATTTGATGAGTCATTTTTCATCCATAAAACAGCGGCTAATTTATCACCATATTTTGGCGTTGCTGCTGGATCACCTGCTGGCAAACCTGCTGGATCAGCAAGATTTACAGCATAGTCAATAGCACCCGTAGCATTATATTTAAAGATACCTAACTTCATCAAGCCTTCATTTATAATAGGACCGCTTGGAAGACTTTTAGGGTCTTCTCCACCTTGACCACCAGGACCGTCATCATCCGAACCAAGGGTTGAACCAATTTGGCTATCATCATCAGGTAATTTCGTAATAGTTCCAGGAGGATTTGTTGGGGTACCAGTATTCCAAATATTAGCTACTGTCAACCATCTATTTTCTCTTGGGGCGCCATATGTAGTGATTTCTTGAAGTTGGAAACCAATTTTTTCAGCACCAGCCATATCCGATGTGATTTTGAAGGAAATATGCCCGTCTTCACCTTCGTATTTTGCTTTTAAGTCCCCTTCTGGGAAGGTTACAGTCTTCCAACCATCAGCACCTACTTTTTTCATAAAAACTTTTAATGTTCCTAGTACACTGTTGTCGCTATCTGTATCCCCATCGGTATCACTTAAACGATAGTAGATATGAATATAATTACCAACTTCAGGAGATGAGCCCTCAGTTAGAAATGTATTCCCTTCACTATCAGAAGTGATATGAACTGTGAACCGACCCTCAACATTATTTTTAGAATAAATAACTGGCGCATTACCGACTATCGTATTTGATGTAACTGCTTGATTATCTGCTGCATATGCACTACTTGCTGCATAACCAGCTAAAAGCAGACCTAATGCTACTTTTTTCATTGAAAGAATTTTCATGTTTAATTTCCCATTTTTTAGTAAATTAATCTGTTGCATTTATATAAAAGCAACTTTTTATTGGTTTTACTTTTTAATCACCTTCATTCTATTCTCATTAGATCAAAGGTGATTAAAATTCTTTTAATTTATTGAAACTTGTAGTTTAAATCCTTGGTCACCTGCACATGCTACTGGTGATGCAGTTTGTGCGCTAAGATCTAGATACTTAGGTGCACCATCTATACCTGAAAGGCTTGTACCAGAAGTTGCCAAACTATCTACGTTATTTTTGATAGTGTAAGACGCATTTGGTCCCATACTTACGTTAAACCATGGACCATCAGGATTATCAGTATGGGTTGGTAATGTCGTCATTGCACTTCCCGGGCAAGCTGTCCCATTAGAACCAACTAATGACCAAATAACGAACGGGTTTACAAGTTCGACAGTTTCTGCATCATCCTCATAAGCTACTACTGAATATTCAGTTCCTACCTTCCACTCAGTTATATTAGGTTCAAATACAAGTGAATTTCCAACTTGTTTAGCAATAAGAGTTCCATCATTTCGATAGACTTTAATAAAGCGAGCTTGATCTAGACCACCGCTAAAATCAACTGAAGCTTGATTAAAAGAGGTACCATAACCATCTAATTTAATGGAAAAATCAACTATTCCATTAAAGTTTGAAGCAACATCCATAGTATAAGTATCACCAATAACCGTCGTTCCAGCTCCTGTTGAGGCATTTGAAGATATATCTGCACCCATTTTAACTTTTTCAAAAGACTTAACAATGATACAACGATTTGATGTAGGGCATCTTCTTACATTACCTGAAGTTCCATCAATTAAATCAACATTTCTACCATTACTAGTTGCAGTCCATAAATCAGTAACCGAGGATTTAAAAGAACTATCTATCTTATCCATTAATAATTGATCACTAAAACCTTCATAACCATCACCAAAATCTCCACTACCAGTCGATGCTACTGGAGTAACTAAACTTGCTAATAATGTTACTGAACTCATACCATCAGCAACATTTTGTATAGAAGATGACGGATTATTTGAACTATCAATCGCCCAAACACCGATTTTACGAATATCTAAGTTAGGTAAAACTTCAAAGGAAACCGAATTAGATGTTGCTGATTTACCTTTACTATCAGTAACCGTAACAGCCAGAGTATAAATACCATTAGTACTAGTAGGTTGTCTGTTACCATTTCTATCCACGTATTTTGGCGCGACGATTTTCCAATTTTTCACATCAGCCGGAGGTGTTAGCCATGATGAACTAGTACATGTCCCAATAGAAGAACATAAGAAACCTTCAGCAAGATCTATTTCTTGCATGTTGCCTGACCAAGCTACACTTGATACACCTTTTACATTGCGAAGTCCTATACTTAGATCATGAATTGAACCTTCAACTAATTGGAGTGATTCTAAACCTAAATCTACAGTCATTCGTTTTTCTTTATATTCAAGAACGATATAATTATTTCTATCAACTAAATCATATCGACTACCTTTAAGAGAACGAGCTGCTTGAACCATATCCGGATCTAACTGATCTTTTAACGGTGTTCCAATACGATAATTCATGGTTAATTCAGCTGATGTAGCTTTCTGACTATCTTGTCCGCGTTTATGTTGAGCTTTAATTGTGAATAAAGGAACTGGAGTATAGTCTAATCCAACGGTCACCGCTCTAGGATCTTTTTGTAAATTATCTTTACCAAATAAAGCAACTTTATCACCATAGTATTGTTCATACATAAGTGAACCACCTAAATGAGGATATTGAGGTAAATAACCTTGAAAACGAACATCAAATCCTCTTGCAGCTCGTTCTAAATAATCATCAAAATCTTTCGAATCTTTCCAATCAGATAATGGATGGTAATAGTTAACTGCAAACTTCATGTAATCAGTCCAAGCTTCAGCACCTAAACCTAAACGATTATGTGAGCGTTGGAAGTCATGATCAAGGAAGGCGTTATATCCTAATAACCATTTATTGTCGGCAACGTCCCAACGTTGTCCAATACCAAAGTTCCCGATATGACGATTATGTTCATATTCTTGGAATGACAACTGGCTAAATATCAATGTACTTTCTGTATCAATCCAAGGACTAAATAATTTAACATTAACATTATTAAAATCGCCTTTATCACTCAAATCAAATTGTAATTGCGCAGTACCAAAGCGGCCTAAGAAATCTTGAGCAGCACCACGAACTGGATTTATGACTTGAGAATGAATACTATTGCGAACATAATTTTCAGCATAATCTTTACCTTTGTTTTTCAAATGGCCAGAAATACCACCATTATCCGCTGATGTAATACTTTTCCAATCTTGAGTTGCGAGAGTTTGCAGGGCATTAGCTACTTGACTAGCTAACGCACTTTTATCTTGTTTTACATCATAATTATCATCAGAGCCTAACGTAGGTAAATTTGAATATTTATCTTTTTTGTCATTTTTTTTAGTTATCGCAGGTAATAAAGGTGAGTTCTCAGGCAAAACTAAATGCTCATCAACTTCAACCATATCCTTTTTATCAAAACGACCTTGATTCATTTCGCGTAATTCAGAAATTGAAACATTACTTAACAACGCAATCTGGTACAAACTACGTTTTTGGTTATTAATCATTTCTCGAACTTTATTACCATTTTTTAGTACAATAACATTATTACTATCAACTGTATTTGATGATTGTTGAGTATCAGTTGCATAAGCAGAATTCCAACTTAATGTAGTTATTACAAATGCTGAGATAACTCTTAACTTAAGATTCTTTCTCACCTTAGTCATTCCTTATATTTCACCAATAAAATTTACAAAAGGCTCATAATTATCCAATTAATAGTTTTAATTATGCCTTTAAAAGGTTAAGTGTGATTTGTATTAAAAATTAAAATTTCTTTACAAAACCTCTAAACGTAAAAAGATTTTATTACATAAATGTAATTTATCAAAATGTTTTATTATTTTTTTTGATATCTTTTTGTAAAGACAATTTTTTTTATTATTTATCAGTTGTTTAACTATATATATCTTTTTTTAAAATAACAATTTTAATTAATTAATTAGAAATACATTACTGGTTTGTAATAAATATCAAGTAAAAATATGTTAATTTTTAATAAATATATAGATTAATTGACGAGTTATGAACAAGCTTGAATTGTTAACTTCAAGCTTATTAATAAGAATAGATAGTATTATCGAAAACCCAAATGACTAATATTGACCTTCATTATAAATTTCTAGATTTTCAGACTCTTTAATCGGTGGAATTGTTTTATTTTCAGCTCTGTTATGTTCTAAAGTATCAAAATAATTATCATCAATTCCTTCAGTAATATATTTTCCATTAAAAACAGAACATTCTAAATGATGAATATTAGGATTTTGTTCTCTAATACAATCAACTAAATCTGAAAGATCTTGAAATATTAATTTATCAGCGCCAATTTCTTTTGCGATCTGCTCAACAGAACGGTTATAAGCAATTAGTTCACTGGCCACTGGCATATCAATACCATATACATTAGGATGTCTAATTTCTGGAGCAGCAGAGGCTAAATAAACTTTTTTAGCACCAACTGATCGCACCATCTCCAGTATTTTTTCTGATGTGGTTCCTCGTACAATAGAATCATCAACTAAAAGAACATTTTTACCTTCAAATTCAATACGATTGGCATTTAGTTTTCTTCTTACTGAGAGTTTCCGTTCCGCTTGTCCTGGCATAATAAAGGTACGACCAACATATCGATTTTTAACAAATCCTTGCCGATAAGGTTTATTTAATATTCTGGCAATTTCAAGCGCGGCATCACACGATGTTTCAGGAATAGGGATTACTACATCAATATCAATGCCTTTCCATTCTCTAGCAATTTTTTGACCTAGTTTTTGCCCCATCAATATACGAGATTGATATACTGAAACACCATTCATTAATGAGTCTGGTCGAGCAAAATAGACATATTCAAATATACATGGATAATATTGAGGACTATTTGCACACTGTTTGGAGTAAAATTGTCCATCTTGAGTAATATAGATAGCCTCACCAGGGGCTACATCTCGCATAAATTCAAAATCGAGAATATCTAAAGCAACACTTTCAGATGCAACCATATATTCTGTTTTCTGATTATCAAGCACTTTTTTACCTATCACTAACGGACGAATACCAAATGGGTCACGAAATGCGACTAGTCCATGTCCGATAATCATGGCAACGCAAGCATAAGCACCTTTAATAATTTGATGTACTTGATTGATCGCTGTAAAAATATTATCTGCGGTTAATGGGTAAGTAGGGAATTTATCAAGTTCACTTGCAAAAATATTAAGTAATACTTCAGAATCAGAGCTAGTATTAATGTGGCGTCTAGCTAATTCAAATACCTTATCACGTAGTTGGTCAGTATTAGTTAAATTACCGTTATGTGCAAGTGCAATACCATAAGGTGAATTTACATAAAATGGTTGTGCTTCTGAAGGACTTGAACTGCCAGCGGTAGGATAACGAATATGCCCAATTCCTAAATTACCCTGTAAACGCAACATATGATGTTCTTGAAATACGTCTTTAACTAAACCATTTGCTTTACGTAAACGAAAACGATTTTGCTCATCGATGGTTACAATTCCCGCAGCATCTTGACCTCGATGCTGCAAAACAGTTAAAGCATCATAAATAGATTGATTAACTGTACTGCATCCTACAATACCAACAACACCACACATACAATGATTACCTCAAAGTTATTGAACTAAAAATGAAGACGACTGCTGTATAAAATCAAAAAACCAACGAATAATAAAATGGAAATGCGGAATTAGTTGTGATTGTTTCCACTCTGGTGATTGAGATAACGGAGTAAAAGTATCGACAAAAAAGAGTACCGCTGCTACAACCAAAATACCTCTTAATACACCAAAACAAATACCTAACACACGATCAGTGCCTGAAAGTCCTGTTTTTTGCACCAATTGCCCAATAATATAAGAAACGATAGCACATACAATTAATGTAGCAATAAATAAAATAGCGATAGCTACAGCAATACGAATTATATCACTATCAAAATAAGTTAAATAACTTGTGATATGCATGTAAAAACGACTTGCTATAAAAAAAGCCAGTACCCAACTAATTAAGGATAACGCTTCTTTAACAAAACCTCTAATGATACTAATTAGTGCAGATACAATAATCACACCAATAATCGTATAATCAACCCAATTCATCATAATAACTCACAATTTTATATTAATATTTTTATTTAATGTTTGTACTCACAAAAAAGTAGAATAATTTTTAATTAATCACAATCACACCTTTTAATTTTGTTAAATGATTTAGGTTACTAATCAACTGTTCTGCTTGATCTTTTTTAGCATAAGGACCAACTTGTAATTTTATTAATTGGTTTGGTTCTGGATTGCTGGGAATAATTATAACGTTATAATTATTTAATCTTAATAAGGCTACTAATTCCTCAATTTTTTTCTTATTTTTCAATGCGCCAAGTTGGATCATATAGGGTTTATCTGTTTGTTCAGAATTAGTAATAGATGATGAATCTGAATTATCATCAATTGTATCTAGTGAAGCTAGCGGACTAGTATATTGTTCAGAATCAGGTTTGTAAGATTGTTCAAATCCATGGTTTGAGCCTTCATTAATTGTTAACTCACTTTGTGAATTAATTACTTGATTTTGTTCATTTACTACTTCTGGTTGTAAAATAGGAATTGTAGGTGTGTGTAAATTGGATTTATCAGTTATGATATTAGGCACAAATATAGCAACAATTAACAATATTGTAGCAAAACCAACTAATTGATTTCTAACTTTATTTATATTAGTTTTCTCTCGATTATTATCCATGATTACATTTGCCTAGTTGCCTAATTTATCTAAAACGGCAGATACAGTATAAAATGAACCACAAACGACAATAATATCATCTTCTTTTGCATCTTGCATAGCCTTTTGATATGCATCATCAACCGATTCAAACGTTGAAATATGTTCTACTTTATTATCTTGTAAATATTGCTTTAATACCTCGGCATTACACCCTCGTTCACCATAAAGTGAAGCACAATACCACTGATCAGCATTTAGTAAAGATAAAGTACTTTTAATATCTTTGTCTTTAAGCATACCAATGACAAATCTCACCTTACTAATATTAGAATGTTCCTTTTTCAATAACTCAATTTGGTTAGCTAAATAGTTAGCTGCATGAGGATTATGAGCAACATCGACAATTATAATTGGTGATGTTTGTATCATTTGAAATCGCCCAATTAGGCTTGTTTTTTCAAGACCATTTATTATTTGCTCGTGATTTATTGAAAGCGAACAATAATTTAGTGCTGCAATTGCAGTAGCGGCATTAGCTAAAGGTACATGTGGAATAGGTAATTGATCATATTGCTTTAATGGAGTAATGAATTGCCATGTTAAATTATCAATTTGTTGATACGACCAATCTTTATTTACTGCATAAATAGGGCAATTGACAGTTTTAGCGACTTCTAAAATAGATAATGGTATTTCTGGCTCACCAACAATAGCAAGACTTTTTGATTTAAAAATTCCTGCCTTTTCTCGACCAATACTTTCTCTAGTGTTACCTAAATATTCAACATGATCGATTCCAATTGTTGTAATAATCGCCATATCTGCATCGACAATATTGGTAGCATCAAGTCTTCCACCCAAGCCAACCTCTAAAATGACCACATCTAATTGAGCATGTTTAAATTGATATAAAGCAGCTAATGTTGCATATTCAAAATAGGTTAAAGAAATATTTCCCCTAGCCTTTTCAATTTCGACAAATGCATCAACTGTATCTTGTTGTTTTGACTCTTGATTATTTATTCTAACTCGTTCAGTAAAACGCAATAAATGAGGTGAACTGTAAACCCCTACACGCTTATTAGCAGCAAGTAATATCATCTCAAGTGTACGGCAAGTCGTTCCTTTGCCATTAGTACCCGCTACCGTAAAAACATAAGGTGCGGGTTGCAAAAGATCAAGTCGCTTCGCGACTGATTTAACACGATCAAGTCCTAAATCAATAGTTGTCGGATGTAATTGCTCCAAATAACAAAGCCATGTCTCAAGATCAGACATGGCATCAGGGGAGTTAATTTGCATGATTGGTTATATAGCCTCATCCTTAACGATAGAATCAAAAGGAACTGGTAATTTCATTAATTTAGCCAATAGACTTGCAATTTTAGGGCGCATATCTTGACGATGAATAATCATATCAATTGCTCCTTTTTCGAGTAAGAATTCACTGCGTTGAAATCCTTCAGGTAATGTTTCACGTACTGTTTGTTGAATTACTCGAGGACCAGCAAAACCAATTAACGCTTTAGGTTCAGCAATATTGATATCACCTAACATTGCTAAACTTGCTGATACGCCGCCCATTGTTGGATCTGTCATTACAGAAATATACGGTAAACCTTCATCTTGCATTTTGGCTAAGATAGCACTGGTTTTTGCCATTTGCATTAATGAAAATAGCGCTTCTTGCATTCGAGCTCCACCACTGGTTGAAAAACAGATTAATGGGCATTTATCTTCAATTGCTTGTTCAGCAGCTCGAGTAAATAAAGCTCCAACTACAGACGACATTGAGCCACCAATGAAAGCAAACTCAAAACAAGCTACAACAACTGGAATACCCAGTAATGTGCCTTTCATTACTACCATAGCTTCTTTTTCATGCGTTTCTTTCTGAGCAGCAGTTAAACGATCTTTATATTTTTTAGTATCTTTAAACTTTAAAATATCTTTAGGAGCAAGTTCTGAACCAATTTCAACATCAGAACCCTCATCTAAAAAACGATATAAACGAACACGTGCAGGAATATGCATATGATAATCACACTTTGGACAAACTTCTAAATTACGATCAAGTTCCGCTTGATAAATAACTTGTTCACAATTACTACATTTAGTCCAAACACCACTTGGAATATTCGCTTTCTTATGATCTGACGATATATTATTTTTACTCAGAATTTTTTCAATCCAGCTCATTATAATTCTCTCATTCGATACTCTTTTCAATTAATGACGTATTGTATAATACTTTGCAATAATTCTTAATAGTTGTTTTTGTGTTTATCGCAATTTGAAGGGAAATCGATAAATTTATCAGTAATTTTCAGAAAATTATTATTTTATACCTAAAAAATTTGATTTAAAACAAAACGCAATATATATGAATGATATTTAATATGACCTTAAAATATTATTGGTATATAATTAGCTAGGAATCGTTTACCATTTTTTAGAAATAAGGGGTTATAGATGGACAAGGAAAAATCAGCCGCACCATCATTTCAAGATGTTCTTGAATATATTCGTTTGTCACGCCGTTTAAACAAGCTAAAGCGCGAAATTTCAGATAACGAGAAGAAAATTCGAGACAATCAAAAACGCGTATTATTACTTGAAAATTTAAGTGATTATATTAAACCTGATATGACTTACGAAGAACTTCAAGCCATTATTGCCAACATGAAGAGTGATTACGATGATCGTGTTGATGATTATATAATCAAAAATGCTGAAATCTCTAAAGAACGGCGTGAAATCAGTAAAAAAATGCGCAGTTATCACTCTAATTAATTACTCTTTCGAATAATGCCCTTTTTTAAAAGGGCATTATTATTTTATTCACAATATACTAACCACCAGCGAGTTTAACTTTAAATTTTTTATCCTCTAATAATGATTTTAACTGTTCACGTTTATCACCTTGAATCTCAATTTTTCCATCCTTAACCGAACCGCCACAACCACAACGCTTTTTAAGATCGGCGGCTAATTGCATCAACTGGGAATCATTTAAATCAAAGCCTTCAAGCACGCAAACGCCTTTACCTTTTCGGCCAGATGTATGACGTGAAATACGAATAATACCATCGCCTTTTGGACGAGATTTAGTCGTTTTTTCAGGTGTTATTTGACCATGCTCAGTTGAATAAACAATAGGATTATCTGACATACTAATTACTCTTAGATGATTCAAGGGTTGATAAAATAGTATGTAATGCTTTGGTTGGATCATCAGCTTGCGTTATAGGGCGGCCTATGACTAAATAATCTGCACCGGCTGCTTGCGCTCGTTGTGGAGTCATAATTCGTCGCTGATCATCAGGAGTAGAGCCGGCTGGGCGAATACCTGGTGTAACCAGTTTAAAATCACTACCAAGCCGTGTTCTAAAACTCTGTACTTCTTTGGCAGAACAAACTACACCATCAAGCCCGCAATTTTTGGCCAATAATGCTAAACGAGTTGCTTGTTCTAATGGTGAAACATCAATACCAATTTCTTTAAGATCTGAAGACTCCATACTTGTTAATACGGTGACCGCAATTAATAAAGGCGCGTCTTTTCCATATTGGTAAAGCGCATCTTTTGCCGCCTTCATCATACGAACACCACCACTAGCATGAATATTTGTCATCCAGACACCTAAATCAGCGGCAGCAGCTACTGCTTTGGCTACCGTATTAGGAATATCATGAAATTTGAGATCTAAAAAAATATCGAAACCTTTTTGTTTTATCTTTTTAATAAAGTCAGGGCCAGCATGAGTAAATAATTCTTTACCAATTTTAAGACGGCAATCGTTAGGTTCAACTTTATCAATAAAATTCCATGCTGACTTTGTGTCAGAAAAATCAACAGCAACTATGATTGGAGATGACATAAATTATTAGTTCCTTTTAATTATATATTCTATCTTTTATTTTTAATAAAATTATTAAAATCGGCATAGAAAATTTTAGCACTTTCTTTATAGCCTTGTAAGGTTTGGTGTACTAAATCGGGACGGGCGAGTCCGCGATTTTGCCAATTTTTAATTGAATAAGGTCCTCCCATAGCTGTTTGCCAATTCCAATATAGCGTTTTTTCTGATTTAGCAACTTGCTTTTGAATACTCATAATTGTTGAAAAAGATTTAGGAAAACTATTCTCATCTGCCATGGTATCTGGCGGCGTTATTAATAAAATCGCTGCATGGGGTAATGATTTACGAACTTGACGAATACTATTTATTAGGCTTTTACGATAAGTATTAACATCTAAGGTTTCTTCAAAACTTTCATTAGTTCCATATTCAAGAATAACTAAATCACTTTTTGAAGAAGATAATTCTTTCAACCAATCAGTTCCCCATTTTTGCCATATGCTTTGTTTAGCCCCATTAGTTGCAATTGAAGATACAGTAACGCCTGATTGTTGTGAAAGATTTAACCAAATTCCCCCAATTTCAACATCAAGTCCCCCTTTAATTGTAAAAGGGGTTTTTGTCACAAATGAAACTGTTTGCCAAACATTACT
Organism: uncultured Gilliamella sp.; assembly: GCA_946480175.1. GTDB lineage: Bacteria > Pseudomonadota > Gammaproteobacteria > Enterobacterales > Orbaceae > Gilliamella. The sequence goes on along the minus strand of CAMLIK010000022.1, from coordinate 6,816 downwards.
TTTGAATAAATAATTAATATTTATTTTTTTATCATTATTATCATAAATACTCAATAAATTAGGTGTATTTTTTAAAGCTTTAAAGGTTAATTTTACTTGCCAATTTCTATTACTTTCACTTTTAGGTATTATTTGTATAGTAGCTGAATCCTTTGTCGTCTTAGCAATATATCCACCCATCGGAAAATCGATATCACTTACAGTACGGCTACTTATTACGCTCCAATCATTAGCTTTCCAATTCAATGCTGTATGATTTTGACCTTTAATGGCAACAGGTGTAACCCATCCAATTCCAGCATCACCATATTGTTGTTGCATTAATGTTCGAAATTCACCAGTAAAAAAATCAGCTGCTGAATGAGAATCCCCAAATTGGATAATTTTTATGACTCGATGACTACTTTTATTTTTAGCTAACGAATTTAAACGTTGGGCAAATTGTTTTGCATTGGGATCACCAAAGTCAACAACAGTAGATTGTGTACTGGTTTTACTTTCCGCTACACTGCATCCCACCGATACAGTAATAGCCATTATAGTAAGAACATACTTTAAAAGTTCAATCACTATCATCACCCTCTAATTGTTTAAAAATGATTTTTTCCATAATCGCTTTAGCCAAAATTTTTTGGCCTGTAGGTGTAAAATGGATCCCATCATTAGTTCTAACTTTTATTCTATCTTCATCAAATTCAATAAAACTATTGAATTTTTCATAAGTACAACCTAATAATTGATTAGTTGTTAAGAATTGTTGTTGTGTCTTTTCGATTTCAGATTTATACAGCGTATTTAAATAAACCATTCCTTCATTAAGTTGTGATTTGAGCATACAAGGAGCTGCAAGCCAAAGCACCTGAACATCATGTTCGTAAGCACTATTTAAAATTGTTGCAATACGTAATCGGTATTGATTTTCCCACAATTCAGATTTAAATTTAGCATATTTAGTATAACCTTTTACAGGAAAATCCCAAGGATCATTAGGTCCTAAAAAAACGACAAGTAATTTAATAGAAGGATCTGCAATTAGATTATCATTAATTGTTTTTGGCCAATTAAAAGCTTTTGGGTAGGCAAGACCTGTACTTTGTTTGCTCAAATCTAAGCTTTCTATTTTATATTGTTTAAATAACATTTTTTTAACATATGGTGCAACTCCTTGCATTAAAGAATCACCAACAAAAAAAACTTTATCATTTTTGGTCAATACAATCGGCAATGGTTCATGAATTAATGAAATATCGTGTTTTAGAATTTCAGAGAGTTCATTTTTTACTGTAGTATCTGTCGGCTTCGTTATTGGTGTTGTATCAATTACATTTTTACCTAATTTCGGATTCTTTTGCTTAATTACTTTTGGTTGATCATGAATTTTTTTTCCTTTATTATTTTTTATTTTAACAATATCAACTGGAGAAATAATTAACGTATTTTTTACTGATTGCCTTAATTTTGAATCATCATCAATTAATTCAGTTGTATTACTTTGGTCATTAATTACATCTTTCGGCACTAACGCAATTTTTTCTACTAGAGCTTCAGAATCTTCTTTCTCCGTTTCTTGAGTTACACTCCAAAAATTAAATAAATCTGTATGATATGTTTGTTGACAATAAATTAATATCGACTTGTAAAAAATTGCCATTAATACAATTGCAATAATTAATAGTAGTGTAAAAATATACTTTGGCGAAAGTGATCCTGTTTCACTAATCACAGATTCTGATACTTTAGTATTTGCCATATGCTCTTTAATTTTTTTAGTACTTTAATTAGGAATGGATCAAATTTTTGTCCATTTTTTTGAAGATTAATACTTCGTCTATTGCTTGATAATATTTTCTATATTTCATATTTATTTTGCTTCATAATCAGAAATTAGCGTAAATGAAATTTGGCATACCAGATGGTGCATAATAAATAGCTAGCCATAATATGAATATAAAAATAATAGGCAAATAAATTCTATTCATTTTGCTAAGTTGTAAAGTACACCAATCAGGAATATTTTTGAATATTGGATATACTAAGAATATGCCACATATACTTAAAAATACTTCAATATAATGCGACTCAATCAAAAAATTATGACCTAAAGCAACTAAATAATCCAATGCATCATGCACACTTTCACAATAAAAAAATAACCAAGTAAAACAGATATAATTCCAAGTTATTAATCGAGCAATAATTGGAGAGCGCTTAGTAATCCAACCACGTCCCATATAGTGATCTAATACATTTAGAACAATAATCCCAAATCCATGACATGCGCCCCAAATAATAAAACTAATGCCAGAACCATGCCATAAACCTGACAATAACATAGCACACATAACATTGATTTGAGTGCGAACAAAACCACGACGACTTCCACCGAGAGGGATATAAATAAAATCGCGAATCCAGTGAGATAAACTAATATGCCAACGATCCCAAAACTCACGTAAATTAGATGCTAAATAAGGAAAATTGAAGTTAATCGGCAGTCGAAAACCTAATAAAAGCGCAATTCCAGTTACTAAGTCAGTATAACCAGAAAAGTTAAGATAAATTTGCATGGCATAAGCATATAAGCCAACTAATAAATCAATAACGCTATATTCTAATGGATTTGAAAAAATCGGTGCTACCCAGTTTTCACTTATTAATCCAGCCAAACAATAAACCTTTATTACAGCTAAAATAATTAATGTAAATGCTCGGAAAGGTTCTTGAATATCTCTTGGTTGACTTACCGCAATCTGAGGCAGGAACGTTTTTGCTCGGTTAATTGGACCAGCAATTATACTAGGAAAAAAAGCTAAAAATAAGGCAAAATCCCAAAATTTAACAACGGATAATTCTTTCTTTTTTATTGAAACTAAGTAGCTTACCGAGTGAAACGTATAAAAGGAAATGCCAATTGGAATAAGCACGGTCATTACTGGTAATAAAAGAGATAAATTTAAATAGTTAAGTAATGACTGTAACTCATATCGAAAAAAATCGAAATATTTAAATAACGCTAAATTGATAATTGCTGCACTTAATCCTAAAACCAACCATAATTTTGCATAGTGCTTAGAAGATGCAATCATTAATGAAAAGAAATATATCACACAAGTATAAACAAAAAGGATAACAGCAAATTGAAAACTATAGCTAGCAACAAGAAGATAACTTGAAATCAAGAGCAAATTATTCTGGAACTTTGGAAATAATCTAAAACCCCAATATATCGAAAAAAAAACTACAAAAATTAGACCAAATTCAATCGATAAATAACTCACTGCAATCCTTTCATATGTAACTATATCGTTGATCCATAACTTTATTATTATATTAATTCTTGCTGCTGATAACTAATTAATTGTGATTGAGCTAAAACATTATGGACAATCAATTCTTTATTCAACCCATTCACCGATAGCAACAAATTCCTTGCTTGTAACCACAATTGATAAAGTGAGGTAATTTCATCATTACTTTTTGTGGCAAGCAGTCTAACTAATGGAACTTGATCACGGTTAATGATGTATCGACCTACTTTCTGTTTAGCTTTTAATGCATCACCTAACAATGCGCAAAACCAAGTGATCCGTACAAAAAAGTCCTCATAATTAAATGTCTTTGCTAATTGCCAAAAATTATTTTGTGGCAAAACTTCTAACAAGTTTTCACAAAATAATTTTCGTTGTTGCCATTTTTCTGGTTGCAACAAAATAGCGGCATTTAGTGGCGCATTTTCACTCAATAATAAAGCAGTGGCAAGCTCATTATCATTGTATATATTATTATGTTGCTTTTTTAACCAATTAATAGATTCTTCTAGTTTTGGTATTGTTAAAAAATAACAGAAACAGCGACTATGAATTGTTGGTAAAAATTGACTATTATGTTCATCACTCAAAATAAAATAGGTGTTTTCTGGTGGTTCTTCTAACGTTTTAAGCAACGCATTTGCCGCCGCTTCTGTCATCAAAGCAGCATGCTTAATCCAGATTACCTTATTACCGCCCTGTTGTGATTTTTCATAAACCTTTGTAGAAATATTACGTATTTGATCAATACCAATTGATTGTTTACCTTGTTCATTTGTTATCTGATAATAATCAGGATGATGTTGAGATAAAAACAACTGGCAACTATGGCATTTACCACATGGTTCCAATTGTTGTGAAGATTGACAGAGTAATCTATTAACTAATAAGTTAATTAATTCTTCTTCACCACTTCCCTGAATATAATTGATTAACAAAGCATGATGCGCTCGATTATTAACAATCGTATCAGCAAGTTGCTGAAAAGGTAATGCAAGCCAAGGATATTTATTAAAAATCATAAAACTAAAACCTAATTTATTAGCCATGAATTCAAAACAGTTTCAATTTGAGTTGTCACTTCTTCTATAGATTTATTGGCATCAATGGTAATAACAGTATTATCACGCTCAACTAGTTGTAAATAACGCTGACGAATACGCTCAAAAAAAGGTAATGATTGTTGCTCAATACGATCAAGCTGCCCGCGAGATCTGGCTCGCATTAAACCGAGTTCTGGTGCAATATCTAAGTACAATGTTAAATCAGGTTTAAAATTATCCAAAACCTGAGCTTGTAATGTTTCAATAAAAACCTTGTCGATCTGTCGTCCACCACCTTGATAAGCTTGAGTTGATAAATCATGTCGATCGCCAATAACCCATTTCCCCATTTTTAATGCTGGTTTAATTACGTTATCAACCAATTGAATACGAGCAGCATATAGCATTAGCAATTCGGCTTTATCAGTTAGCGGTTCATTATCTAAACCATTTTTAATAATATTGCGCAATGCTTCAGCAATTGGCGTACCGCCAGGTTCGCGGGTAAACAGCAAGTCACTAATGTGATGCTTATTTAAAACGCGCGCAACGGTCTCAATTGCAGTCGTTTTACCAGCACCTTCTAAACCTTCAATGACAATAAATTTACCTGTCATACTATATTCCTAAACAATTAATGATTGCGTATTGTACGCTATTTTTTATAAATATTTTAGTTTAACTAAAAATCTCTCTTATTTTTCACATATTGAAATAAATTTTGCTTAGCGTCATTTTTAATGAATAGATTATTATTCATATTTATTAAAAATAAATATGGTAACCTGCTAGTGTTAAAAAGGTATTTTAGCTAGATCTTTGTAAAAAACTTTGAGGAGTGTATACCGTTACATCATTATATCACAGTAAAATCATATGGTATTTGTTGCTTATCGATCTTAAATGGCGATATATCCCTGCACCTACAGGGAACTCTTTAACATAATTGATTATTATTTAGTCGCTATACGGTTTATCCCTGTACCTACAGGGAATACTGAAAATAAATTGCGATTTAACGAACTAATAGTAGTATATCTCTATACGCATGAAACTTTGATTTTAGATTAATGATTTATATAATTTTTTCCTGTTCGTTAAAATTTACAAAATTTACCTAATTTTAAAATGATACTAATCCATTGATTTTAAATAATTAAAATAACTAATTTTAATCCATCTTAATATATCTGAACTCATCTATTTATGCTATAAGTTTAGAGCTCAAATACTGACTTAGTATTAGTTACGCAAGCAAAAACAACATTGCTATTTTATGCGATTTTATATCTTCTCTAATTAGTCTTGATATGTCACCAGTATAGATATCGGTTCTAATTTCAAGTAACTAAATTGCTAAACGCCCATATGGTGAGGTGTTTTCAGTTATCTCAACACAAATGCTCATTATTAATGACCTATAAATCCACTTTTGGTTAAAGTTTAAGGTTTCGAAATTTCTGATGGCTGCACATCATCAAGTGATCAAGGTGGGGCAATATTATCAGCGGACAAAACTTCTTCAATAAGTGTAATTAATATTGCTAATGTCTTCTAACCCCTAAAAAACTCACACCAACTCACTTGAGCTTTCCAATTTATTTTTGAAGCTATTCCAAATTGCTTTGGGCACGTATTTCTGACCATGCTATTTTCATTATAACACTTAGTCACTATTGAGTAAGTATTTCGTATACACAATCCTTTAATACCTTGTAACTGTCCAATGGAAAAGCGATCAGATATAGGTTTACCAAATCGTAACCTAACCATTTTTTGACCACTTTTAAATATACATCGTCATCTAAAACCATGTTAGCTTGATAAAATAGTTTGTCGAATTTTGCCTCACTCAATTATCCCAAATACATTCATACGGCAATTTCGCCTATCCAACCAAACGAACAAGGTTTTGACCGTTGTGGCTAATTGAATAATAACATGTGAAATTCTTGTTTCTAGATGTAACATTATACCAGATATTTTAATACCTATTTTTCAATTAATACAAACACTCCATCTAAAATCTTAATGATTGCAAAAAAATCATGAAAGTTCTATTTTTTAAGAAATAGCATTAAGTGGAACATAAACTATAATCGCGCATCCTATTGATAACGTTTTATCAAGAATAGACCACAACCAAAACCCTTACTTTTGCCAATTCCTTTATAGATGGTATTTAAAAATAATTCAGTATTAGTTACAGTTAACAGGCCTTGATAATCAACACTACTATAACTAATTGGTTTAAGATTGCTTTTTTTAATAAATTGCTGTTGTATATAGTTAATTACTGTGCAATTGAGTTGTTGATCATCAATCGTCGATAATGAAAATCCTCTAGTTTCACTTTGTTTAATTAACCAATTTATTGCAGCTTCATTCTGACGAATTTTTATATCATTAGTATCTAAACCTTGTTGTTTAGCCAGATATTTAGCATTCATCATCACATCACTACG
>CAMLIK010000021.1 GCA_946480175.1 uncultured Gilliamella sp. | reverse complement strand
AGTTTCTTTAGCTGCTTCAAATGTTGCTTTCATCTGCTTTCTAACGGCAGCGTTTTTACCTGGAGTTAACTATGGCTAAGGCACATTCTACGCTAAAAACTACCATTACTAAAACCAGAACGATAAAACCACGTCCAAAGCGCAGCTTAACGTACGATTACAGCACTAATGGCGGGCAATCCAACCCCAGACCACAACTGACCATTAAAGGATTCTGGCTGGAAGCCTTCGGCTTTACTAGGTTAGCCAGTCATCATCGATGCGCAACAGGGATTGTTGATTATTAAACTTGAGATGCTGAATTAGGAGTCAAAATAAGATCCCAGTTTAAAATTGGGATCTTAGGTTTTAGATATTGATTAATTCACCAGAATAATCAAATGTCATATTTTGTATATAATGTCGAGTGTCAGTATTTACTGAATGTCTTAAATACTCATAAAAAGTTTTATTTGTCTGTTTTATCGTTTCTTCATTTTCATCATAGTGATAAACCAAATTTGGGTTATCTGAATCAGTTAACAAAAAGAAATACTGGGTTTCAGATTCAAATGAAAATGCAAACGGTTTTTGTTTAACTAATTCCCATTGTTGTAATGCACATAGATCTTCACAAAAAGAATATTGAAAAAGAACATGAGAACGTACAGTGTTATTTTGTCGATAAAACATCAAGGGATCATCACCAAAAAATCCACCACTACAACGCCCCATACAGGATAAAAAATGGTAGAGTTGTCCTCTAATCTTAATATCATAAAGGCGTTCTATCTTAGCTAGTTCGTCATCTGAATAGCCTTTAATAAAGTTAGTATCAATAGGTAATTCAGGATACACTGAATGTAAATAGGTTATTAGTTTTTCATTAATCATGGCCTTTTTCCTGTTGTTCCTTGATACATATGTATATTGGCATTTTCCCCATTTCTTCAGCAAACTTAACTCCTGAACCATTACAACCATTACACATGCTAGGTTTTATTTTTGAAGTATTTTCAACTGATACTTTAATATCCACTTTTTGCCCTGCATAGTTATCTTTAGCATAACTCATTAATTTATGTTCAGCATGGTTAAGGTTAGTTTGTGTTGCTGATGACGGATAATTACGGATGCTTTGCGAGTCTTCAACAATGACTTTGTAATTTACGCCATTAATATTAACAGAAGTTGGAGCATTCCCTTTCCAGGATTTACCACTTACAGCCAATACATATTCAGTTTTACCATTTACAATAATGGAACCTGTGGCGATAGAAATATTATCTACTTTATTCCCTTTTACATATGCCCCTAATTGCCCTCTAATTTCGGAAACATTTAATGCCTTATCATCAATTTTTGATAAATCACTAACTTTGTAATTAGGCAAAATATCATTACCTTTTACAGTGCTCATCCCCTTTCCAGCTAAGGCACAGTCTAAGCTAAAATCAGGCACTTGCAAAGCTCTGGCACCGCAACCCACCGAACGATTTTACACCATTGGTTACACGCCCCAAGGCATAAAACCCAACCCCAGACCTCAGCTCACCATTAAAGGACGCTGGCTTGAGCAGCTTGGCTTTACCACTGGCCAAGTGGTTACAATCATCGCTAAAGAAGGCAAGTTAATTATCGAACTTGCGAAGTAGATCTAAGAACAGATAAAAAGAGGATCCTAGTTTAAAGCACTAGGATCTTATTTTGTTCAGACTTTATAAGAACTACTAATTTTTATTTAACAGGTTCTAATGAAACGGCCATTTCTAAAGCAATTTGATTATATTTTTGACCAAAATTGAGCATTGCCTCTGGTTTAAGTTCATCAAGAGCATAGACGATACTTGTTATATGCCCCTCTTTAAAAAAATCTGAGTCTTCTTCTTGATTAGTATAAATACCAATAGATTGGATAGTTCCATCATCAAGTAATAGATCAATAGTATTATTAAAATCCGAAGGATCTTGCCCTGTTACATAAGCTCTTTTTATTATCCCAGACAAGAATAACAAGGGCATTTTCCCTCGGTTGATACTATCCCACCATTCTTGTGATCCAAAAAGGCCATAAGTCCCATTCAATCCGACATAAGGCCTTGATCGATCCAGTGTTAAAGCTTGAGTAAGAGAAACATATTCAGGATCAGCCTTTAACTCTTCGGAAAGAAGATATACTAATTTCATGGGTACTTTTGTGTTTTCTAACTTTAATAACATAATTCTTTCCTCTTATTGAACCTTTTCAAAATGAACAATATTTTTATTAAAAATCTCGATTCCTTTACCTTGTCCAAGCTGGGTTGTCATTTGTCCACCTTCAACCTTAAATCGGGTATTAGTATCCATCCATTTTCCGGTTTGGGTCGACATGTTAGGTAATTCTTTTGCTGCCGCTGAATTCACTGCAATCCCTATTTTTTCAAGCTCGTAGAAGATACTGGCATAGATGTCAAAATAAGATCCTCAAAGTTTTTAGATAAGGATCTTACTATTTGCTATGCAGATCTAAAAAGTAAAACAAGACCCCGCTAGTTAGAAGGGGTCTAAATTAAATTCCTAATTCATTTAATTCTTTTTTTATCCATAAATTATGATTTGATATGAATTTTAGATAGTTTTCATCACAATAGTACTCATTCGGCGTCATGATATTATTAACACCTTGAATTATATTTGGACTATTATTGGATTCACCCCACTCATTCCAAAAATTGTTTAGCTCCAATAACCCATACAAACTATCTTCTGGTAAATAATTCATAAATTCTTTTAGGGCAAATACAACCCATCTTTTCTTTGAAAGAGTTAAATCAACACTATTCAAATAACAGAGGTTACTAATTATATCAATAACCTCTCCGTTCATTTCTGTACAAAAACACAATTCAGAAACGGATATAAAAGAAGCATCATTCAACTCTATAATAGCTAGCTGTTCGCATGCAAAATCACTAACATTATTTGGTGATAATGTGCCTATAGGGAGGCCTTTACAGCCTAAATAGAGCACTCCCCAATCAACTATTTTGAACTTTTCAAGTTCATTAAATATTTTATTTATCATGGCTTAGATGAGATTCCATTAATTGTTCCATTTGGTACAAACACACGATGGCTTACACCTCCTAACTTAGGATCTACTATCCATTCAAATCTACCAGAAACACCATTCAGGCTTCCTTCTAATTGATGTAGTGTTGCCCCATTGTTCAAGTTTGTAGCTTGATCTGCATAATTATCTATAATGTGATTAAAACCATGAGATTTAGCAGCGGAAGAGATAAAAAGATCCCTGATTGTCACGATCTAAAGGCTATTTAGTTAATCGAAGTGCGTTAAATGCTCCACATTTATCACATAACATCTGGCGCTGAACTTCAGAAGGATTATTTTCATTTGGAATATCCCTTACTTTCAAATAAACTTTTTGACAAACAGGACAAATTACTTTTACGCTTGGGTCAGTAGCAATTCTTTTTACTGCTTCAATCCATCCCATAACTGTTTTATTACTCACATTTATTATTTACGCCCCCAAAACACTAGATGCTTTTTCTGCAAAATCGAAAGCTGCTTTCGTCTTCTTTGCAGCTAAAAAGCTGGATACACCACTTGCCGAAGATGATGTATTTAAGCGGTGTAATTCATGTAGTATTGTTTTTTGCAATTCAACTTGAGGCTTAAATGCTTCCTTACCAATAAGGAACTCATTTTCGCCAAACATTGTTATTCCTGAGACTGTTAGATTAGGTTCGTATTGTATGGTTCAACCATTTTTTTATTCATTTAACTCTATCTCTGATGAATTGTTAGTCGGAGGATAACTTTTAATAGCTTCGTAATAGCCATCACAATCAGAAAAATACTCCATTAAAAAGTCAAAATCCCATATTGGTGACTTAATATTATTAAACCTACTAATATCTAAAGATTTATTCTTCATTACTACTTCTGATTCTTTTTGGTGATTTATTTTGGTTATACCTTTATAACCACCCACCAAATCATCACATCCAATGATAAATGGTAGGATATTCTCTTCTTCCAGTTCTAAAAAAACGTTACCATTAAATATAACCTTACCATAAATATTTGAATCTAAATGTTCTATATCTTTACCACCACATACCATACGGCGATCTTTTATATTAAACTTTAAGCCGGATGAGTAATAGTAGTCTTGATTATTATGCATAACTTTTAAGTCGTAGCAGCGAATATTTTCAATAGTAAGTAAGGCTTGTTTAACTAATATGATTAAATCCTTACCAATATTAATGATACTTTTAGGATTAACAGACAATATCTGATCTCGCCAGATTTCATCATACATGTTTATCGGTATATTTTCTAAATGCATTCTAAGGGTTGATGTGTCTGTTTCTATAATAGGTAAAGACGCGTAACATTCCATGCCACTCCATCCATCAAAATCAAGACAACGCGCATAACTATCAGTTAGATCAATTTTATATTTCATAATATTATTTATGACTTTTTTAATTAGTTAGGATGATAACTTTATTCTCATTTGCAACTCTGTCAGATTGCCATACTATTTTCAAGGCATAACTTTTTTATTCATTTATATTTGTTTCTGACTTATTGTTAGTTTGAGGATAACTTTTGATGGCTTCTCTATAGCCACCATGATTAGGGAAATACTTTATCAAAAAGTCAAAATCCCATATTGGTGACTCAATATTATTAAACCTACTAATCTCTAAAGATTTATTCTTCATTGCCACTTCTGATTTTTTTTGATGATTTATTTCGGTTATACCTTCATAACCACCTACCAAATCATCACATCCAATCATTAATGGCAGGATACTCTCTTCTTCCAGTTCTAAAAAAACGTTACCATTAAAAATTGCTCGACCAACAATATCTGAATCTAAATGTTCTATATCTCTACCACCGCATACCATAAAGCGGTCTTTTATATTAAACTTTAAACCGGATGAGTGATAATAATCACGATTATTATGCATAATTTTTAAGTCGTAGCAGCGAATATTTTCAATAGTAAGTAAGGCTTTTTTAACTAATATGGTTAAATCCTTATCAATATTAATGATACTTTTTGGGTTAACGGATAATATCTGATCTCGGCATATGTCTTCATCCATATTTATCGAAACATTTTCTAAATGCATTCGAAGGGTTGCGGTGTCTTTTTCTATAATAGGTAAAGATGCGTAACATTCCACTCCACTCCATCCATCAAAATCAATACAATACCGATAACTATCGGTTAGATCTATTCTATATTTCATTATATTATTTATAGTTTTTTTAAATTAGTTAAAATTATAGTTGTATTCTAATTTGCAGCTTTGTCAGATTGCTGTACTATCTTCAAGGAATAACTTTTTTATTCATTTAACTTTACTTATGACTAGCCGTTAGTCAGAGGAAAACTTTTAACAGCTTCACTATAACCATCACGACTAGAAAAATACTCTATTAAAAAGTCAAAATCCCATATTGGTGACTTAATATTATTAAACCTACTAATATCTAAAGATTTATTCTTCATTACTACTTCTGATTCTTTTTGGTGATTTATTTTGGTTATACCTTTATAACCACCCACCAAATCATCACATCCAATGATAAATGGTAGGATATTCTCTTCTTCCAGTTCTAAAAAAACGTTACCATTAAAGATCACTTGACTAAAAATATCTGAATCTAAATGTTGTGTATCTTTACCACCACATTCTACAAATCGGTCTTTTATATTAAACTTTAAGCCAGATGAGTGATAATAATCATGATTATTATGGATAACTCTTAAGTCGTAGCAGCGAATATTTTCAATAATAAGTAAGGCTTTTTTAGCTAATATGATTAAATCTTCATCAATATTAATGATACTTTTCGGGTTAACAGATAATATCTGATTACGACATATATCTTCAACCATATTTATCGAAACATTTTCTAAACGCATTCGAAAAGTTGCAGTCTCTTTTTCTATGGTAGGTAAAGACGAATAACATTCCATTCCACTTAAACAGTCAAAATCAATACAATAGCAATTAGTTAGATCTATTTTATATTTCATAATATTATTTATAGTTTTTTTAATTAGTTAGAATGATAACTTTATTTTCATTTGCAACTCTGTCAGATTACCATACTACTTTCAAGGCATAACTTTTTATTCATTTAACTCTATCTCTGATGAGTTGTTAGTCGGAGGATAACTTTTGATAGCTTCGTCATAGCCATTATCATTAGAAAAATACTCCATAAAGAAATCAAAATCCCATATTGGTGACTTAATATTATTAAACTTATTAATGTCTAAAGATTTATTCTTCATTGCTACTTCTGATTCTTTTTGATGATTTATTTTGGTTATACCTTCATAGCCACCCACCAAATCATCACATCCAATTATTAATGGTAGGATATTCTCTTCTTCCAGTTCTAAAAAAACTTTACCATTAAAGATTACTCGACCATAAATATTTGAATCTAAATGATCTGTATCATAGCCGCCACATATCACAAAATGGTCTTTTGTATTAAACTTCAAGCTAGATGAGTGATAATAATCATGATTATTATGAATAACTCTTAAGTCGTAGCAACAAATATTTTCAATAATTAGTAACGCCTTTTTAGCTAATATGATTAAATCTTCATCAATATTAATGATACTTTTAGGATTAACAGATAATATCTGGTTTCGGCATATGTCTTCATCCATAGTTATCGATACATTTTCTAAACGCATTCGAAAGGTTGAAGTCTCTTTTTCTATAATTGGTAAAGATGAGTAACTTTTTATCCCACTTAAACCATCAAAATCAATACAATACCAATTAGTTAGATCTATTTTATATTTCATAATATTACTCTGATTTTCTTTTAAACTCATATTTATCTATAAATTCAGATTTAATAGGTGTTGTTCCATTGGTATGTAAATATCCTTTGCTAAGAATTCTTTGCTTATTCGTCAAATTCAATCCTGCTGTTTCAGCTATTGCTTCTAAATTTTTCATATATTTATTTATTTTGCCATCGACTCCACGAATAATTATGGTTCCTTCATCACTTAAAACCCGAAGTACTTCATCATTCAAAGGATAATATCCAAAAGGATTATCCATAATAATTTTATTTTGTGAGCGATCTGCTATATTTTTCCAAGTTATTGACATCTCCAGAATGTACCCTCGCTGCCATTGAATGAGCGGGGAAATAGATATTATATGCGCCTTCTATTGGATTTAATCCTGCACCAATATTTAATGTGCCCCCGTGTTCTGGCTCACTTAAATATTTGGGGAGAGGGTGAGTTAAGAGCTAAAACAAGATTCCCCTGATAGGAAGGGATTTAAAAAGTTTAATTCCTCATCTATTAGCTAATAGATTTTTTTAAAAGAGCTTTTAATCTATTACGAGAGGCCAAATTGTCTTTTCCTTTACCTTGTATACTTTTTGCGTATTCTTCAACAGTTATAATTTCATTTTTAATGATACTGTTATCTTTGATTGATACATCAAATTCAATAACACTTTTACTATTTACAAGGTAAGCATAAATATCTACACCTTGATCTATAGCATTATATAAAAGATAAGCTGTATGAATGACACCAAACTCTTCTCTTAAAAAAGGGAAAATATGGTTTTCTTCTAATTCCCTAAAATCATCTAATATTTTTTCTTTTGATTCATAATCTTTCATGTTTCTTTATACTCCCTGGCGTTGCTGTTATTAAATTGCCTTTTTCATCAAGAAGGATTGACACCGCGCTTATTAAGCATCTTCTTTAATTAATTTACCTTGATCTATAATTATTTGATAAATTTATTATAATTTTTAAATGCAATATTTTTTTCGCATTACTTATAAAATAATTTTTCGAAAAATCATATTGCAAGAAATTAGAAGAAATATTATTCAAATTTAACTTACTAATATCTCTATTTTTAATTTTTACAATTAATTCTTGATATTTGTTAATAAATTCAACTTTATGCTGTTTAATATAGTTTTGAAGATCTATTGTTTGAATTATAATATCCGATTCTTCAAAAATAAAATCCAATTGAGTTATATCTAGTTTATATTCAATATTAATTTCCTTAACTATTTTCCAATAAATGCATGTTTATAATCGTTGGATTATTAAGTGTTTGACCATTTGAATGAAAATAACCTTTAATAGATATGACTCTTTGAGAAACTGTTGTTAAACTTGACAAGTTATGGGCATCTCCTACATGCTATTGATATAAATATTATAAGCACCTTCAATTGGCTTATTTCCTGCACCAACATTTAATGTGCCACCTTGCTCTAGCTTACTTAAATATCATGCATTCCTCATTGCTACTTCTACTGGACATATTTTATTCAGCCCAAAACGATCGTTCTCAATTATTGGATTAACAACATAACTATAGGCTTTTTCGTCGCCAGTTAATCCAATAGTCTTGGCTAATATAATGATGGTGTAAAGGACATAGTAAAGCTGGCAATTATAATATTATTGGAGTGTGTTAGCGTTACTTTTGAGCTATTTTATTTATAATATTGATATTTCAGTAGAAAAATCAAACCCCAATAAGTTAGCGTCTTCAACGCGTTGTTTAAATTTATCTGTCACAAAGACACGGCTAATAGATTCTTCAATCGAGAATAAATAGTCATCGGTAATATTTTTGGCAATTAAAAATGTTTTCTCGATCATAAGAGCATTTGGGCATTCTTCATAGATTGATTTTTCCTTGTCAAAACAACCGGATAACGGGTTGGTAGGATAATAACCAAAGAACTGTTTACGTTTACTCTCCGTGATAACCGGTAACAACTGCCCGCGTGGCTCTAAAATATCTGCCAGTGCCGTTAATGCCGATTCACTAAACACTAAAAATGGACCCAAAAAACCGCTGAAATCAAACTGATAATTCTTCTTACCCGAATCACTTCGTCCTAATTCAAGTTTAATCGGCTGGTAGTCGTCACCAAATGGTTTCCAGCGTTGACGCACCGCCCTTTGCATAATGCCTCTCTCTTCTTCAGGACAATCTTGCATAAAAAAGCTAGTATCTCTTAGTGTTGTTCTTAATAAATATATTTTTTTCATAATAATCTTGTATACCCAGTTGAGTTTTAATTTGCTTGACGAAGAGCATTTGTTCTCGTCTTCAGCGCTTTAATAACAACTTTTTAAGTCAGTGTTATTGCCGACATAATATCATATGCTGAAAAAAACTCTAATTGTTTGATTATTTTGGTTTAGTCAAGTTTTTCTGTAAAAATAATTGAGGAGTCTATACCATTATATTGTGTTTGAGCATTAATAAACAGGTTATAATGTAGGCAAAAGTCGGTAAAAGCTGTTTTAGGCATTATGTTACTGTATCTGCTCCATTTGAAACCTTATATCCATTAGATATTATCCGGATCGTTCTTTTATTAGATTCTGTTCTTGGACAGAATTTATTTAATCCTATTGAGTTGTTTTAAATTATTGCGTTAGCGAAGTCTAATAAGTGTTTTGTCACACTAAATCAATAGGGTATGGGCAGTTATAATGTGGTTGAAATGGTGTAATTATAATATAATCCAAATTTTTACTATTAATATTAAATTACTTCGTGATGCAATATATTCTATTATGTATTTTTCTCTATTAATGGATTAAATCTACCTCGCTACTTTAAACAAAAGACGTTTTTTCTCAATCGTGATCACTTTATTTATAAGACAGAGTTATCTTTTTTAGTTTTACTATTAATCAATGATTGATACAGTCATTCTATCAGATCTAAGTGTAATAAAATCATTCTCAAAATAAGAAAAATCATAGAATGATTCATCTTGAAAGATCAAATTTGATAATATTAATTTATCTTCAAATAAATAACCATTTATAATATGTTCAAATGTTTCTCCTTCTCTTTTAATAAAAAAATATTTATCTTTCGATGCTTCAATTTGCATATCATCGTTAAACCATAAACCAAGTTCTACTAAATAAATATTTCCCACGCGAAGCGGTACGGAAGAAAAATCAACAAAACAACAAATGTTATATTCTCCAAAAGCGAAAATAACTTCTTCTTCAACATTTTCATTTATAGATATTAATTTTGCATAATATTTCATTTAATAACCAAACTAAATTATTTATCTCCCTAAATACTGAGAAGATTGATAAAATAATTAAATATCAATCGTTAGCTTTACCAACTTTTCATATATAATACGCCGAGTAAGCCAAGATCATGCGATAACTCAATAAAAATCTTCGCGTTTAAACTTTTTAGCTGTAAGAATAAGATCTTCTATATCAAAACAATCTATTGTATCTTTATCATACAATAATACTGCATAACCATATAAAATATCATCTTCCTCACTATAATTACACCTTTTCTTCAAGAATATTGTTAATACTTGGTAGTAGGAATAACTTCAACTTCTGGATAAAAATCAATTTTATTTATCATAGCAATCTCAACTATTTATGTGTTATTTTCTAACTAAAGATACGTTTAAATGTGAACCATCAAGACTTACCAAACCAATTTGCGATCCATCTTTAGATGAAAACTGACCATCCCATTCAAAAGCTTGAACAGCTGTACGAGATTCGCTCTTTACCTATTCGTTACCACATTTATCAAGATACTCACTATTAAGACCGTTATGTGATGGGTTTGTGGGTAAAGCCTCTACGGCTATAAATCTTATCTTACCCTCTGTTGTTGTTTAACATGGTTTACTTTCTCTTTATTTGACCAAAGCTGAGCCGCACCCGTTTTAACAGCTGGGTTAAATGGGGTTCATTACTTTGACTATCAAGTTTGATAATAAACGATGCGCCATCATTTGCCATAGCTTCAACTTTTTCCAAAATCGAATTATGCTTGATTTATAGAAATTTATAAGACTAACTGACCTAGCTTTGCCATTTAGAATACTAGGTAAGCTAGGCTAATTCATTTTAAGAGTAAGAGTTAGTGTATTTCCCGCAACTTTTTATTTATCTCGATATTTTAAAGAAAACTCAAAACAAAAATACTTTACCGATCAAAATAAAATAGAGTAATTATAAAAAAACATGCTATTTTATCTTTTGTTTGCGATATTGATCGGTAACAAATGATATGCTGATCTTCTCATTTATTGATGAAGAGAAAAATAAAGTATTGTTACTACCATTCACATCATCCACGGTGAATTTCCACATTTCATCACCCATAGAGTTTTTGGATTGTTCTTTACCATATTTTTTGACTAGTGCTTCATACTCATGTTGTTCTGCTTCACTAGAATAGGGTATCGTTTTAGCGACACCAAAGACAACCATTTGAACAGGATCATGCATGAGATCCTCTTCCAGTCTAACATTTAATGCCACAGACTTATTCGGATCTAACGTTACTTTGTAAGTTTTTAGCGTGCCAATGATTGTAGATTGTTTCCCTAGTTCTGATGGCGGTAATTTCATTTTTTGTTCTTCGATAGTAATGTCAGTATCAGCAAGTTGATATTTATTTTTAAACAGTTGTATCAATTCAGATTCTGTCATTCCTAGCTTAACTCCAGCTAGTTCAAATGTTTTAGCGTTTTTTTCAGATAAACTGTTAGCAAAACAAATTGGAATAAAAAATAGAGCAGTAAGTAAAAGGCAGCATTTTTTTAACATAAAATTTCCTTATAGTTGTATTGATTATTTCATCTTTAGATTTAATATTATAATACAGTACCTATAGAGTAAATAGCTATTTAACCACAAAAAATTCACACCTCTAGGTTGTAGAATGTGGAGTCGATAATTCTCCTTTAATCTACCAAGATGCTTATTTTCTATTATCGCCGTATGTTTTGATTTCTCATTTATGACTCAGTTTTTTTGTAATGCAATGGATTTTGTTGGAAATCTGAAAACAAATCGCGTTCATTTTTATGTTTTTATGGTTTCTATTTGATTTCACTCATTCATTAAAAATACCATTTTTGATCGCAAATATAAACAATCCCAGTTTTTAGGCTGGGTTCTTAATTATTTACCAAAGATCTTAATTCCTAAACGACGACATTCTAAATACCAGATACCGGCTGGGATACCCAAAGAAGCTATTTTGCATGCTAAATATATATCTTTAATGTCAATTACAAATTCATTTATTTTAAAATAAAATAAAATTGAAAACACTAAGCTCATTATTAAAATAGTAAAAAACAACATTAAAGGCATTGCTATACACAAAAATAGTAATGCTAAGTATTTTCTATTTGTTTTATTATTCTCATTGAATGTTGTTGAGCTGTGTGGATCTGCTAAAAAGTTCTTATTCCAATGTTTTAGGAACTTTTTTGTCCACCAAATTGGTTTATCGTCATCCTTTAAGTCGTCAAAAACCGGTAACGGGATTTCACCATAAGTTAAGTAATCAGATTTTGTAGTTATGCTAATCATTATAGGATAATAAATCTCCGAATCTTTAAATTCATTGAGGGCAAATTCAACGCATTTATAAAACGATTTAAAATATTGGCTAAATAGGTCAAATAAAGTTAGCTTAGTTTTATCTAAATCACTTTCAACTTTACCAGATAAGATGTTGTTCCAATCAATTACTTCACTATTTAACTGTTGAAACTCGCTTTCTACCAATTTCATTAATAATTGATTAATAGAAATTATCGACATATACAAAATTAGAGGTTATTGTATATTTGTGCATCTACGTGGTTTTGGTGATTAAGTTGTTTGGATTTTTTCAATTTGATCTTAGCTTAGATGAGTAGTTCCCTTCTTTTTTTATTTTTTTCATAAACGATATTCAGGTTAATTAGGAGCCTAAAATGCAGCATATTATGGAAACGATTAGCAAAACAGAACAAGAGTTTATTGATATTCGCCATCAAATTCATCAACATCCTGAATTAGGTTTTGAAGAGAATAAAACCAGCGATTTAGTTGCAAGTAAATTGGCTGAGTGGGGCTATGAAGTTCACCGTGGTTTAGCAAAAACAGGGGTGGTTGGTGTTTTGAAAAATGGTACTAGTCATAAAAAGATTGGTATTAGGGCTGATATGGATGCTTTACCAATTGTTGAGGCATCAGGTAAACCTTGGAGTAGTAAAATCCATGGCAAATTCCACGGTTGTGGTCATGATGGACACACCACTATTTTACTGTGTGCAGCGAAATATCTTGCCAAAACCCGTAATTTTGATGGCACGTTGCATGTCATTTTCCAACCAGCAGAAGAGTTATTATATGGTGGAAAAGTGATGGTTGATGATGGTTTATTTAAGAAATTTCCTTGTGATGTTATTTTCGGTATTCACAATATGCCAGGATTCAAGGAAGGCCATTTTTATTTCAGATCTGGTGCGCTTATGGCTTCATCCGATACCATTCATATCAATATAAAAGGAAAAGGTGCTCATGGGGCTATGCCTGAACGAGGAATTGATGCCACCCTTGTTGCCTGTTATATCGGCATCGCGTTGCAAAGTATCGTTTCTCGCAATGTTTCACCTTTTGAACAAGCTGTTATCACAATTGGTTGTATTGAGTCTGGTGAAGCGCCGAATGTAGTTAATAGCGATGCAATTATGAAGTTAACCGTTAGAGCATTAGATAATAATGCCCGAACGTTATTACTTAAACGTATTACCGAAATTGCCACTGCTCAGGCAGAGAGTTTTGGGGCATCAGTTAAAATTGAGCATGTCAATGGTAGCCCTGTTTTACATAATGGTGTAGATGCAACAAAATTTGCTTTCGGCGTTGCCGAAAAATTAGTAGGTAAAGATCGCGTTCATGATAATTGTCATCCGTTTATGGGCAGTGAAGATTTTGCTTTTATGTTAGAAAGCAACCCAAATGGCTGTTACATGATTATCGGCAATGGCGATGAACCAGGTTATTGTAATGTCCATAATCCAGGTTATGATTTTAATGATAATTGTATTGTTACAGCGGCGTCATATTGGGTTGCATTAACTGAAACCTATTTAAGTAAATAAGGATAACGCGCATCTATGTCAAATTTAAATATGTCAAATACCAAAATTTCAGGAGCAAAATTGTTTAAAGGTCATAATAGGTTAACATTAGGCATTGTTTTAGGCGTTATTACTTTTTGGCTTTTTGCTCAATCAATCGTCAATGTCGGGCCAGCTATTCAGCACGCTGTCGGTATTACGCCAGCATCGTTTAATTTAGCGGTGAGTTTAACCGCCCTATTTTCTGGCTGTTTTATTGTGGTTGCTGGCGGACTTGCTGATCGCTTTGGACGAGTTCGTTTTACCTATTTTGGTTTTATTTTAAGTATTATTGGTTGTCTTTGTTTGATCTGCGCGCAAGGTGAAGTGCTGTTTATTACTGGTCGTATTATCCAAGGCCTATCTGCTGCCTGTATTATGCCATCAACTTTAGCCTTAGTGAAAACCTATTATGAGGGCAAAGACCGCCAGCGTGCATTGAGCTTTTGGTCGATTGGTTCTTGGGGCGGATCTGGTACTTGTGTGCTTGCCGGTGGTGCGATAGCAACTTATTTAGGTTGGCAATGGATTTTTATTATCTCTATCGTTTGTGCTCTGTTAGGTATGCTATTATTGAAAGGGACACCAGAAACTAAAATTGACGATCCATCAAGCTTGCCCAAATTTGATTATGCTGGACTATTTGTTTTTGTTATTACTTTGGTAACGTTAAACCTTGTCATCACCAAAGGATCTACTTTTGGTTGGACTAGTGTAACGACATTATCACTCGCTACGATATGTTTGTTTTTTCTGATTTTATTTTTTGTTATTGAAAATCGTAAAGCGAATGGCGCATTTATAGATTTTTCACTATTTAAGAACGTCCCTTATCGTGGTGCTACCTTATCTAACTTTCTGCTCAATTCTGTTGCTGGTACGTTAATTGTTGCCAGTACTTATACCCAACAAGGAAGAGGCTTTACCCCTTTCGAAAATGGATTATTGACCATTGGTTATTTAGTTTCGGTTTTATGTATGATTCGAGTAGGTGAAAAGATCTTACAAAAAGTCGGCGCGAAAAAACCGATGTTACTCGGGCCATTAATTACTGGCTCAGGAATTGCGTTGATGACGCTAACTTTTTTACCAGATACGCATTATATTGTTTCAGTGTTGGGGGGCTATATTTTATTTGGTCTTGGCTTAGGTTTTTATGCAACGCCATCAATCGATACGGCAATATCCAATGCTCCAGAAGATAAAGTTGGTATTGCATCAGGGATATATAAAATGGCAAGCTCATTAGGCGGTGCATTCGGTATCGCCATTTCGGCATCCACTTATGCAGCGATTATTGCTAGTGGCCAAAGCGTAGCAACGGGCGCTGCAATCGGATTATGGATTAATGTTGGATTTTGTCTGTTATGTTTTATTTCAATTTTAATTTTGGTGCCCAATAATGCCGGCAAGAATAAATAAGTTAGTGTAGATTTATTGTAATTTTGAAATTCTCTGTAGGGATAGCACTTTTTACATCTATCCCTATTTTTCGAAAAATGTATGGTTAGATTACTTGCCAATACAAAATGAGCTGAATATTCGACCTAATAAATCATCAGATGTAAATTCGCCGGTAATTTCACTTAGCGCTTCTTGCGCTAATCTCAATTCTTCCGCTAACAGCTCGCCAGCATGAAAGGTTGTAAGCTGATATTTACCATTATTTAAATGCTCAGCAGCTTTTTCAAGTGCTTGCAAATGACGACGACGAGCCAAAAAGCCACCTTCTGTACTGCTAGTAAAGCCCATAACTTGTTTAAGATGATCACGTAATAATGTAATACCTTCACCAGTTCGTGCTGATAGTTGGATAAGACAATAGCCATTTTGTTCACTATAGCCTAATGGTTCACCAGTTAAGTCGGCTTTGTTGCGAATAACGGTAACTGGCATGTTATTAGGTAAGCGTTCAATAAATTCTGGCCAGAGTTTTTCAGGATTAGTCTCATTAGTTGTTGTGCTATCGACCATAAATAATACCCGATCCGCTTGCTCAATTTCTTGCCATGCTCGTTCAATACCAATTCGTTCAACTTCGTCACTAGCTTCACGCAGTCCTGCAGTATCAATGATATGTAAAGGCATACCATCAATATGAATATGTTCGCGCAAAACATCACGCGTTGTTCCGGCTATATCAGTAACAATAGCCGCGTCACGGCCTGCTAACGCATTAAGTAAACTCGATTTACCTGCATTAGGTCGACCAGCAATAACTACTTTCATTCCTTCACGTAGTAACGAACCTTGTTTGGCTTCTTGACGAACGTCATTTAGTCGTTGAATGACTTGGTCAAGCTCAGTTTCTATTTTACCGTCAGATAAAAAGTCTATTTCTTCTTCGGGAAAATCAATAGCAGCTTCGGTAAAAATACGCAGGTGAATAAGTGATTCAACTAGATCGTTAATCTTTTTAGAGAATACCCCTTGTAAAGAAGATAAGGCTGATTTAGCAGCTTGCTCTGAGCTTGCATCAATAAGATCAGCAATGGCTTCGGCTTGGGCAAGATCTAATTTATCATTTAAAAAAGCTCGCTCGGAAAATTCACCCGGTCTTGCGATGCGCACCCCAGAAATTGCTAAAATCCGTTTTAAGAGTAAATCTAAGATAACAGGACCACCGTGGCCTTGTAGTTCAAGTACATCTTCACCCGTGAACGAATGTGGATTTGGGAAGAACAAAGCGATACCTTCATCTAACGTTGTACCATCACCGTCTAGAAAAGGCAGATAATGCGCATATCGAGGTTTAGGTAAAATACCTAACACCGCTTTGGCAACCTCTTTTGCTTTAGGGCCAGAAATACGCAATATGCCAACTCCACCTCGACCGGGTGGTGTAGCTTGTGCAACTATTGTGTCTGAATTCATATTTATTAATTGTCATTAAAAATAGCAATGATTAATCATACCATGACTATCATTAAAAATCTGTAAAGGGGAATTGTCTATTAGAGCGGTTAATTATCAACATAATCTAAAGGATGGTCAAACAACCATGAGTTAAGTAAGGCTAATGGCTCTCTTATCATCGCATAGTATTTATCAAAATTGTTATAAGCTATCGGTGCAGATAAGCCAGAAATATCATTTATACCAGAACGTTTAGCTAGCATGATGGAACGAAGGATATGAAAGTCGTTGGTCACAACAACGGTTTTGCCTAATGGTAATACTTGATTGGCGTAAACAAATTGTTGAGCTGTCCGCCTAGATCTATCTTCAAGATGCACTCTTGAAGAATCGATTCCTTTTTTGACTAGGTAATCAGCCATCACACTCGCTTCGGTGGCAGATTCATCGCTCCCTTGTCCACCACAAACAACGACTTTAGTATTCGGGTTACTTTGCAAATAATCAAATGCAGTATCTAAACGATTTTGTAAGGTAGGTGGGACTTGAGCGGGAGTACCGACCACTTGTGATCCTAAAACGACTAGCGTATCAGCATTGGCAGCTGGTTTTTGCTTAGCATAGATAAAAATAATAACGTTACAAATGATAAAATAAACTAATAGTGCTATTAGGCAATATTTTATTAAATTCATAATTGTCATTAATTTTTCCCCTTATTTTTTAAAACAATCTTCGAAATGGTCGTTAACTAACCCCATCGATTGCATAAATGCATAACAAATTGTTGTGCCAACAAATGAAAATCCTTTCTTTTTCAATGCTTTTGACATTTTATCAGATATTTCCGTGCTAACAGGAACTTCACTTATATCCTTATAATGATTGATGATGGGTTTACCATCAACAAATGACCAAATAAATTGCGAGAAGTCCTCATTATTGTTTTTCATAGCTAAGTAAGCGTGGGCATTTTTTACGATGCTATTAAGCTTTAAGCGATTGCGAATTAAGCCTGTATTTTCGAGTAATAATTCTATATCAGTTGCGGTTAATTGAATAATTTTTTCCGGTTCAAAATTAAAAAAACATCGACGATATTCGTCTCGTTTTTTTAGTACAGTGATCCAAGATAATCCGGCTTGTTGTCCTTCAAGACAAATTTTTTCAAATAATTTAAGGCTATCATATTGCGGATAACCCCATTCATTATCATGATAATCAATATATAACGGGTCATTTGAGACCCAACTGCATCGTTTTGTCATTATTATTTCATCCTTATGTTTTAAAAATATTATACGCGATGATTAAATAGAATTATCATTTAATATCATTTTTATACAGATTATAAATCAAACAGACATATCGTTGTTATTGATTAAATTTTTTTATGATTAAAAAAAATACTATTTTTTATGGCAGAATGATTTTTCAAAATTAAGATTTAGTCAAACAACAGTCATTTTCTTTACTGGCTATATTCATTTAACTATAAAAATAAGGTTTTTTCATGAGTCAATTTGAAATTAATGCTGAATGGAAACCGGTCGCAAGACCATTGAATAGTAAGGATTTTAAAACACTAGTATTGTCATCTTTAGGTGGAACACTTGAATTTTATGACTTTGTTATTTATGCGCTATATATTGATACTATTGTCAAACCGCTGTTTTTACCGCATACCTTATCGCCATTAACATTAGATTTATTTGCTTGGGGTATTTTTGCTGCTGGCTATTTGGTTCGCCCGGTTGGTGGAATTATTATGGCCCATTTTGGGGATAAAGTTGGTCGCAAACAGATGTTTACGTTAAGTGTAGCGATGATGGCTTTACCTACTTTTATCATCGGTATTTTACCTACTTATGAGACAATTGGCATTGTAGCACCATTATTATTGTTATTGATGCGTATGTTGCAAGGTGCGGCGATTGGTGGTGAAATGCCGGGCGCATGGGTGTTTATCGCAGAGCACACCCCCAAACAACGCTATGGTTTGGGGGTTGGTACGTTAACGTCAGGTATTACCGGTGGTATTTTACTTGGTTTTTTCGTCACAATTATTATTGATCTCTATTTTACTAACCAAAATATTTTGGATTATGCATGGCGTATTCCTTTTATTATTGGTGGTATCTTTGGGGTTATTTCGGTCTACTTACGCAAATTTTTATCTGAAACGCCGATCTTCAAGGAATTAGCTGCACGTAAAGCATTAGAAAAGAGTATTCCTGTCGTGACCGTCCTAAAAAAACATAAAACAGCTTGTTTGATTGTCGCTTTATTAACTTGGTCATTGTCAACCGCTATTATGGTTGGTATTTTAATTACCCCTAGTCGTATTGTGGGCGGTATGTATCACTTCGCCAATCTTGATTGGCGTATTGGTGGATGTATTGCAGCCTTAACATTATCTATTGGCTGTGTTATTTCTGGTTGGTTAGATGATAAATTAGGTACAGTCAAAACAGTCATCGTAACTTGGGGCGGTTTAGCTGTTGTAAGCATCTATTTTTACAGTTCATTAAGCGCTGATATGTCATTAACGAAACTTTATTCAATTTGGGCACTATTTGGCTTATTTATTGGATCGATTGCCATGACCCCAATTATCGGTACCAGAACATTTCCACCGGCCATTCGTTATTCTGGATTATCGCTATCTTATAATTTGGCTTATGCGCTATTTAGTGCAATCACGCCTACTTTAACGATCTATTTATTAAGTCCTGATCATATATTAGGTGAATATAGTTATCTGGGCGCAGGTATTTATATTTCAGCTGTCGCGTTACTTGCTGTTTTAGTTGGTTTTTCAACTTTAGCCCAGAAAGGCTGGCAAAATAGAGCTGATAATTAATCAGTTAATGACTAAAAAGACCAATTAAAAACAGGGCAATTACCCTGTTTTTAATTAAAGATGTGATGAATCTTTTATGTATTAACTCAAATATTAGCGCATTGTAACAAACTCTTCTGCCGCTGTTGGGTGTATGGCAATGGTGTTATCAAAGTCTTGTTTGGTTGCCCCCATTTTTAATGCCACGGCAAAACCTTGTAAAATCTCGTCCATACCATAACCAATACCATGAATACCGACTATCTTTTCTTGTTCACCAATACAAACTAATTTCATTTTGCATGGTTGACGATGAGAAGTTACGGCAGTATACATAGCCGTAAACGTGGATTTATACACTTTTACGTTTTCAGGCCCATATTGCAATATAGCTTGTGGTTCACTTAAACCAACCGTACCTATCGGTGGATGAGTAAATACTACAGTTGGAATATTAGAGTAATCTAAATGTTCATTTGGTTTATTATTGAAAAGTCGTTCAGATAAGCGACGACCAGCAGCCACAGCAACAGGCGTTAATGCAGCCGCACCAGTATCATCGCCAACCGAATAAATGCCTGGTACGTTAGTATTTTGATATTCATCAACAACAATAAATCCATTGCTATCAACTTTAATACCCGCCGCAGATAAGTTCATTGCTTTGGTTGCTGGCTCTCGACCGATGGCCCAAATTAAACAATCAACAGTATAACTTTCGCCATTTTCTAATGTTAATGTTAATGATTCGTCACTATTTTTGCTGACAGAAGAGGGAATAGCAAAGGTGTGCAAATGTTGGCCATCCTTGGTTATCACTTCCATTAGTGTTTCAACAATTAGTGGATCGAAAGCTCGTAATGGTGTACCTTGGCGAACAAATTGATGTGTTTCTGCGCCAAGTGAATGTAACACGCTGGCAATTTCACAAGCTATATAACCAGCTCCAACAACTGCTACTCGTTTAGGGAGTGCTTTTAACTCAAAAAATCCATCAGAAGTGATACCATATTGTGCTCCTGGTATATTTGGAATCGTTGGCTTTCCACCTACAGCAATGAGTATGTGATCGGCACTATAGTGTTCGCCATTAACTTCAATCGTTTTTGCATCAACAAATTTGCCATAGCCATGGATCACATCGACATTATTATTATTTAATACACGATCATAAGATTGATGAACACGATCAATATAAGCAGTTCGGCTTGCAATGAGTTTATCCCAATCAAAATGATTAATTGTTGTATCAAATCCATAATCAGGGCCATAATGGTTAATTGCTTCAGCAATTTGTGCACCATACCACATGATTTTTTTCGGCACACAACCAACATTTACACAAGTACCACCCAATAATTTAGCCTCAATAATGGCACACTTTTTACCATATGATGCAGCTCGGTTAATTGAGGCAATACCACCACTACCACCACCGATAGCAATATAGTCATAGTGTTTAGTCATATAAAAAATCCTTAAAAACAAATTAGCAATTGATGGTTAATAGCTTTGCATAAAGCCGACAATAAAAAAAGTATTAATTATGAAATTTAACGATAGTTATTAACTATTGATTAGTTTCGGAGAATAATTTTATTCATTAACATAATAATATTGCTACTGATATGACTATTCCCCACATTTATTCAATGCCTGAAAATTGACAGGTTTAGAACTCATTTTTTCAGTAATCTCAAGATAACATTTTCTGTCTTCAAGTTTATATAAAATATTATATGTTTTACCCAATTCAGCGGTAAATTGGTGATATTTTGTGGTACAAGAAACTTTATCATCTCGTGATTTGCCAATAACTGTAACCAGTTTATTGGCTGGAGATTTAGTTTCAATTGAGGGAACGTATTTAGGATAAATATTAAATGGTACAATTTTATGTGGGAATACATAGCCAAGACTTTGAAAATTAGCGCAGTTGCTAGTTTTACCATCATAAATGTTTAAAGAAAAATAGGTAGGATAATAAGTTTCAGTGGTGAATATCAGTTCTGGATCATGGAGATTTGCTTCATAACGATATTTTTGAACAGGTACTCGATGACAAGCGACACTCATCAATATCATTAACAACACTGTAATTTTTAGTTTCATTATTTTATTCCTTATTAGTCATTAAATATGTGATCTTTATTGATACTAAAATAAATCTTAATTGAGATAAAACAAAGATAAAAATAATGGAAAAAATTAAATAAGAGTAATCATCTATTTAGATAAATGGCTACTTAAATAAGTAGCCATTTATTACCAGATATTATTTATTGTTGTTTAATTTTATCAATGATGTTAGTTGTGGAACAACCATCTTCAAAATTGAGGACTTTAACTATTCCCCCGGCCTCGATAACTTCTTTTCCACCTGCGATATCTTCAGGTTTATAATCACCACCTTTTACTAATACATCAGGTAAAATACTGGCAATTAATCGTTGTGGCGTCTGTTCTTCAAAAGGAACGACCCAATCTACTGAATTTAACGCGCCTAATACAATCATTCTTTGCATTAATGAATTTATAGGTCGGGATTGCCCTTTCAATTGTTTTACTGAGGCATCGCTATTTACCGCAACAACTAAGCGATCACCAAGTTTGCGAGCATTAGCAAGATAGGAAACATGTCCAGCATGCAAGATGTCAAAACAGCCATTAGTCATGACAATTTTTTCACCTCGAAGGCGTGCTTTTCGAATTTCTTCTTTTAATTCATCTTCTGTCATCACACCAAATCCATCCTCGGCACGAGCACGGATAGCATTACTTAATTCAACTTGAGAAACAGTTGATGTTCCTAATTTACCAACAACCACACCCGCTGCAGCATTAGCTAAAAAACAGCTCTCTTCAAGTGATTTTTCTGCAGCTAATGAGGCCGCTAAGGTCGCAATAACTGTATCTCCCGCACCTGTAACATCAAATACCTCTTTAGCTTGCGTTGGTAGGTGGTATACAGGTTTACCTAATTGTATTAATGTCATCCCTTTTTCACTACGGGTAACTAGTAAGGCTTTGAGATCATATTGCTTAATAAGCTGGTAGCCTTTTTCAATAATCTCTTGTTCTGTTTTACAAGTGCCAACTACAGCTTCAAATTCAGACATATTTGGGGTCAGTAAGGTGACACCACGATAACGCTCAAAATCCGTACCTTTGGGATCAACTAGTATTGGTACATTTGCTTTTTTAGCTTGTTTTATGATTGCTTTTACAGCGGTTAGTGCGCCTTTAGCATAATCTGATAATACCAATACTTTTGACGTTGAAAGGGCAATATCAATACGTTCTAGAAGAGGCGTATGATCAACATTATCAAAACCTTCTTCAAAATCAATTCTAATTAATTGTTGATTTCTAGATAAGACTCTTAACTTAGTAATGGTCGGGTGTGTTGAAACAGATACAAAATCACAATGAACATGACGTTTGGTAAGTTGCTCATCAAGCACTTTGGCAGGCTCATCTATTCCTGTAAGACCAATCAAGCGCGCATTACCTCCAAGTGAAGTGATGTTCAATGCAACATTGGCTGCACCGCCAGGTCGTTCTTCCAAAGAATCGATTTTTACAATCGGTACTGGCGCTTCTGGTGATATGCGGTTGGTGCCTCCATACCAATAACGATCTAACATAATATCACCAACAACTAGAACATTTGCCAAATTAAACTCAGGAAGAGAAGTTTTCATTTAATTATCCTTTACTTGTATTGAGTAAATCACATATCAATTTATTATTCATCATCAACACTATCATCATCTGCTATGGCTTTTTTTCTTGGTTGATAGAAGCGGGCAAAAAATGTTCCAATTTCAAATAATAAACAGATAGGTACAGCTAATAAGATTTGAGAAAATACGTCAGGAGGTGTAACAAACATTGCCACAGCAAAAACACCGACAATTATATAAGGCCTTTTTTTACGTAAATTTTTAGGGGTGGTTACACCAGTCCAGCACAGTAAGATAATTGCAACCGGGACTTCAAATGCAAAGCCAAAAACAATAAATAGGGTCATAACAAAATCAAGATACTTAGTTATATCAGTATTTATCGCAACATCAACAGGGGCCGTATGAATAAAAAAGTAAAAAGCGAGAGGAAATACTGCAAAATAAGCAAACGCAATACCAATATAAAAAAGTACCGTGCTTGAAATGATTAACGGCATAATAAGACGTTTTTCATGCTGATATAGTGCTGGGGCAATAAATCCCCATACTTGATACAAAATATAAGGAATCGAAACAAATATTGAAACAACTGCGGTCAGTTTAATAGGAGTAAAAAAAGGTGCTGCAATGTCAGTTGCGATCATACTGCTACCCTTTGGTAATTGACTAATAAGCGGATTAGCAACAATATGATAAATATCATTCGAAAAATAAAGTAAACACGCTAATACGAGTAATATACAGATAATGCATCGTAAAAGTCGCGTTCTTAGTTCTACAAGATGACCAATAAGTGGTTGCGTTGCGTCGTCTGTCATAATTTATCTTTATCTGAATGAATTGTTGTATCTATTTGAGTGACTGAATCAATCTCTTTTTGTAGTGATTCGGTTACTCGTTTTAATTCATCAATGGATTCTTGGATTTCGGGTGTAAGCGTCTTTAGACCACTTTGCTCTGCTTTTTTTAAGCTATCTTGTAACTCTTGCAGTTTAAGCTCTTTATTTAATTCTAACTGGACTGTTGCTGACATACGGCGAAGCACTTTTATCCAGCTAGCAACTGTTTTGATTGCAATAGGTAAACGCTCTGGTCCTAATACCACCAGCCCAATGATTAAAACTAAGAGTAGCTGACCAAAGCTAATATCAAACACAGGTTACTCTTTATTGGCGTGATTATCATCAGATGAGTTAAGATGTTCAACTTTTTGTGAATCATCTGTCCCTTTTTTATCATCATCGTCGTTCATAGCTTTTTTGAAGCCTTTAATTGAAGCTCCAAGGTCTGAACCCAATGAACGCAATTTTTTTGTTCCAAATAATAGGGCGATAACCGCTACAAATATGAGTAGTTTGGGCAAACTTGGCATATGATAACTATCTCCAATAGCTTAAAATAGTCAAATTATACACTTAAACAGTGATATTCCAAAAAATAACTCATTCAATGCATAACAAACATAATAATACATAAAACGCTAAGCAGACCAACGACAAACATTAATCTACGCTGACTTCTTTTACTACATTGAAGTTCTTGATTAATCTGTTTTAGTTGAATATGCATCTGTTTAGTCATCCGAGCCTGATCATGCAATTTTACCGGTAGTTCAACAACAAGATTTTTCCATTCAGGTAGAGATGTCCAAACTTGTTGTATTAACTTTTTAGCACTGTATTTATCTTCATACCATTTTTCTAAAAATGGTTTAGCGCTTTGCCATAAGTCGAGCTCAGGATAGAGTTGACGGCCTAATCCTTCTATATAAAATAACGTTTTTTCTAGTAAGGTTAACTGAGGTTGAATATCCATCTCAAATTGACGAGCCACTTGAAATAGCGCTAATAAAATTTGCGAAAAAGAGATCTCACCTAATGGTTTGGCAAATGCTGGTTCGCACACATTACGCATAGCCATTTCTAACGCGACAGCGTCAGTGGTTTCTGGAACCCAACCTGATGTAATATAAATTTGCGCAATTTTTCGATAATCTTGGTTAAAAAAGGCAAGAAAGTTTTCAGCTAGATAGCGTTGATCATCTTCAGTTAAAATACCAACAATAGCACAATCGATGCCAATATAACGCGGATTCCGTGGTTCGCTTATATCCACAAAGATATTACCTGGGTGCATATCGGCATGGAAGAAATTATCCCGAAATACTTGTGTAAAGAAAGCTTGAACACCTCGTTCGGCTAGTAATTTCATGTTGACGTTACTTCTTTTTAGTTCGTCAATATTAGCGATCGGTGTACCATAGATTCGTTCCTCAACTAGGATATTTTTACGGCAGAGATCTTGATAAACATAAGGAATATAAAGAATCTCGCTATGAATAAAATTATCCCGCAAACGCGCGGTGTTATAAGCTTCTTTGAGTAGATCCAATTCTTTTAAAAGCGTACTTTCATAATCACTAACAATTTCTACAGCGCGTAATTTTTCACCAAATTTTATCCGTTTAGTAAATTGATTAGCAACCCAATACATCAAACGAATGTCTGATTTGATGATAGGTAATATATTTGGCCGCAACACTTTGATTACGACTTGAGCTTGGCTACTTTTTAACGTTGCAGTATGCACTTGTGCAATGGATGCTGAAGCTAAGGGTTGCTCATTAAAATCTGAGAAATAATAATCAACAGGGCGCCCTAAAGCTGTCTCTATTATTTGTCTAGCAATTTTACCATCAAACGGATCAACTTGATCTTGTAATTTAGCTAATGCATCAGCCACATGTTTTGGTAATATATCCCGCCTTGTTGAGACCATTTGACCGAACTTTATCCAAATGGGACCTAGTTCTTGTAGGGCTTGACGCAACCTTTCACCAATGTCTTGTTGCTTTGCTTTAGGTCTAATCCAAAAAAAGCTAAACAACAATATTCGCAACCATTTTGAGGAACGGTGTTTTGGTAATAGTTTATCTAATCGATAAGCTCGAAATACGGTTAATATTTTATAAAGTCGAAAAAATGTCATTATTTTTTATCACATTAAAATTTAAAACCAGTATGTAAAGCGACAATACCACCTGTCATATTGTGATATTTAACATCGACAAATCCAGCATCTTCCATCATTTTTTTCAATGTTTTTTGATCTGGATGCATTCGGATAGATTCAGCTAAATATCGATAGCTATCTGAATCATTAGCCACAATCTTGCCCATTAACGGCAACATGGTAAATGAGTAAAGATCGTAGGCTTTATTTAAAATTTGATATTGTGGTTTTGAAAATTCTAGAATTAATAAGCGCCCACCTGGTTTTAATACTCGCCACATGGATTGTAACGCTTTTTGTTTATCGGTCACATTTCGTAAACCAAATGAAATAGTAATACAATCAAAGTAATTATCAACAAATGGCAACTCTTCTGCATTTGCTTGTACATATTCAATATTTTTAAATAGACCTTTGTCTCGTAACTTGTCTCTACCTACTTTAAGCATCGATTCATTGATATCGGCTAATACTACTAAACCATCATCACCAACAATCTGAGAGAATTTAGCCGTTAAATCACCGGTTCCACCTGCAAGATCGAGAACTTTTTGCCCTTTTCTAACACTACTATACTCAATAGTAATTTTTTTCCAAATCCGGTGAATACCAAATGACATTAAATCATTCATGATATCGTATTTATCTGCGACAGAATGAAAAACTTCTGCAACACGTTTTACTTTATCTTGTTTTAATACTTGTGTATAACCAAAATCAATTTTATCTTGATTTTCGTTCGGCTGAGAAGATTGAGACATAAAAATTCACCTATCACAAAAAGTTAGCTCATTTTAGCATAAGCTAACTTAAATGTGATAAGCTAAATCAATAATGAGTCAACCATTTTAGAAACAATTTCAAAATGTTGTAAAGGGGTGGAATTTACAGGTAGTTGGTTTTCATGAACAATTAAATCAAATTGATAACTACTTTTTAATCCATTTAGAACTTCATTAGATTTACCAAAAATTAGATCATAGTACTTAGCTAATGTTCCAAAATCAATAGAAGTAAAGAGGAGTTTATTAGCATTTTCAACAGCTTTAGTTATTCTCTCTACTTGTAACATTGCAATTCTTAGATAATCATTTTCACTTAAGTAACGTTTATTTTCTGGTGTTGAAATTTCTCGTTGAATATAATTTACATAACCATTAGAGACATACTGTGTATTATAAATATTGGCTAATTGTATAGGTAATTCATTAAATTTATCATGTCCGATAATTGCGACTTTTTTAATGAAAAATGGTTTAGCTGCCTTTGCAATAAAAGACCAGTTTTGATAAGGATTTTCTCGAATTTTAGTTGCGCTTATATTAAAGAATTCACGTTCAGCATCGACAACAACAACTCGACAACCAAAATAGCGTTCGTGTTCTTTAACATCTTGAGGTTCACTGGTAAACACCACCGAAGGTTCAATTTTGTGTTCGGATAAAATCCGTTTAATACTATCACTCCAATCTTGCCAACCATTAGGATAATAGTTAATTCCAGCTTCATCAGAAATATGGATATGAATATTATGTCTTTCTTTAAAGGTCTCTTTTAACCACGAAAAACGGTCGCTAACTTGTGGCTGTCTAGGGAGATGGCTTTTTTCAAACAGTTGTTTATCGCGTGTTTCTTCACAACCAAGCATTACATGTAATTCATCAACTTGCGTTAACGCTTTTTCTATAAGATAAATATGACCACAGTGTAACGGATAGAACTTACCAAATATTAAACCAACTTGATGTTTTGATGACATAATAATTACCAATACATTTAAAAACTGGATACTAATGTACAGAAAAAACAATCATTTTCTAACCAATTGATGCTATTTAGTATAGTGAGAAGATAAAAGTGTTAACTTCATCAAAAAATTCACCAATGATTAGAATCATATCAATTAAGATTGATATTTAATAGTGGATAAAACAATTCCTGCTGCAACAGATATATTTAATGCCGACATATTATCATTACCTTTCAAATGTACAACGTTATCAGCACAATTAATTAATTTTGTATTAATTTGTTGGAAAATAACTAATGCTACTCTATTTTTAAATGTGAACTGTGACAATTCGGTTGATGTAATGGATTTTAACTGACATGGTAATAAAGCCACCACTTGATAACCATGTTGTTTTAATATATCTATAGATACAATAAAATCATCGCTTTTAATTGGATCAATTGCTTCAATACCACCTTCAGCAACACGCATTGCCGAACCACTATCAAGTAAATTGGTTTGACGCAGAATAACCCCATTAACACCAAAAAAAGCAGCGCTGCGAATTAATCCCCCTAGGTTATGAGGATTATTAACATCGTCAATAGCAATGATGCAATCATGAACATTATCATCATGTTCATGCAAATAATCGAGTAAAGTGAGCGGTATCCGTTTTTTGACAATTAAACAAACACCACCATGATGTGGAGTTTGGGTTATTTTAGTAATTTGCTCTGTTGATACAACATCATAACCAAGTCGTTGTTTGACTAACCAATTGATTAAATCCTTAAATTGATATGTCATTTCTTGGGTAATAAATAACTTTACAATAGCCGAGCGCCGATGCTTAAATACCGCTTTACAACTGTTTTCACTATAAACTAAAGTCTCTTCTTTTTTTTGTCGATACTCATCGTAACCAAATGTAGGCGTTTGTTCGTTATCGCGAACTTTCTTTTGCCATGGAGAATCATGTTCATCAGTTAAATCAAATCGAGCTTTCGATGATTTTATAGTTTTATTTGTGGTTTTTGGTCTAAATGTTTCGATTCGATCATGTTTTGCTTTAGAATTAGACCGAAAGCCATCATTTTTACGTGTGCTCCGCTGATCATTATCTTTATCTTTTGCAGATTTCACATTTGATTGACTATTTTTAGCATAGCTATTTTTGGCATAGAAGATTGTGGGCTTACTTTTTTCGCTAGTGTCGTTCATATTATTCCCAATTAAAGGCAGTTATCGTGTACGGATTGTTGGTGCAACTTTATCCAAAACACCATTTATAAATTTGTGACTTTCTTCTGCTCCAAACGTTTTCGCCAGATCAATAGCTTCATTGATAACGACTTTATAAGGTACATCATGTCTTTTCATTAATTCATAAATTGCAATTCGTAGTACCGCTAATTCAACTTGCCCCAACTCATCAACTGTTCTTTCTGTTAGATAAGGTGTCATTTTTTCATCTAACTCTGCGGTATTTTTAGCAACACCATTAAGTAATTCTCTAAAATATTTGCTATCAACACCTTTCATATCTTGTTCAGCCAGAAAGCTGCTCTCAACATCAGCAAGATCATTTCTAGAAATTTGCCAAGAATAAATGGCTTGAACGGCACATTCTCTTGCTCGACGACGAGGATTAACTAACGCCACTAAATTACTCCTTAATTGTTTTAATCACATTTAACATTTCAAGTGCAGTTAATGCTGCCTCAGCACCTTTATTACCGGCTTTAGTTCCAGCTCGTTCAATTGCCTGTTCAATACTCTCCGTCGTTAAAATACCAAAGCCAACAGGTATCGAATACTCTAAACTAGCATTTAATAAACCGGAGCTTGACTCACCAGCAACAAAATCGAAATGAGCTGTGCTGCCACGAATAACCGTACCTAATGCAACAATAGCATCATATTTCTTTGATTGAGCAGCAACTTTTGCCGCCAAAGGAATCTCATAAGCGCCGGGTACCCAAATAACCGTAATGTTTTTATCTTCAACTTGACCAATACGCGTTAGTGCATCTACTGCACCATTGACTAAACTCTCATTAATAAATTGGTTAAAACGCGCCACAATAATAGCTACTTTGGCTTTTGGGGCAGCAACTTTACCTTTAACTGATTGCATATTCATTCCTTATTAACTGATTCTAGAAGCAATTTTTATTATCACGTTTTGTGAATAAATTCTTATTTAATTATACCACAAATTAAAAGGTTATCCTATTGGCAAAAACTGGGAATTAGCATGTTCATAACTGGCATTATTAAGGTTGATTATTTAAAAGTTATTATTTGAAAATTTGTTGTTTATAAAAGGTAATTGTTAAAGTTATAAATTAATAAATCATCATTCATCTGATAAAAAAGTTATAAATTTTTAATATTTGGTTCAAAGCGTTTAACCGTTATAAGAAATTTTGGTTTTATTGCTTGCAAGCTATTATTAACTAATTACAATGGTAAGAAGAAAGCTGTCTACATATAGAGGTAATATTGATGTACATTAACACTATTCGAGACGAATTAAATCAGGCCATTGACGTATTGGCCAATTTCGTTTCAAATGATGAAAACCTTAAACAAATCCAGCAAGCTGCCATTTTAATTGCTGATTCGTTTAAACAAGGTGGAAAAGTACTTTCATGCGGTAATGGCGGATCTCATTGTGATGCGATGCACTTTGCTGAAGAACTAACCGGACGTTTCCGTGATAACAGACCATCCTATCCTGCTATTGCAATATCAGATGTAAGCCATATATCTTGCGTGGGTAATGATTATGGTTTTGACGCTATTTTTTCGCGTTATGTCGAAGGTGTTGGTCAAAAAGGCGATGTGCTATTAGGCATTTCAACTTCAGGAAACTCAACTAATGTCATTAAAGCGATTGAAGCAGCTAAACAAAAAGGGATGAAAATCATCACACTTACGGGTAAAGATGGCGGGAAAATGAATGGATTAGCTGATGTTGATATTCGTGTGCCTCATTTTGGCTATGCTGATCGTGTTCAAGAAATCCATATTAAAGTGATTCATATTTTGATTCTACTTATTGAAAAAGAGATGGCTTAATATGTGCGAATTATTGGGTATGAGT
>CAMLIK010000020.1 GCA_946480175.1 uncultured Gilliamella sp. | reverse complement strand
TCGAGAGTTTTTGACCATCATCACCTAAAATCATCGATACATGACCATATTCAGGCAGTGGTGCACCTAATGCTTTAAGAATGTTAATTTGACGAGGCGTGTTGTTGATATGATCCTCACCGCGAATCACATGGGTGATTTCTATATCCCAGTCATCAACAACGACACAAAAGTTATAAGTTGGAGAACCGTCAGTACGACGAATGATGAGATCATCAAGCTCTTTATTGGCAATTTCAATTGGTCCTCGAATTAAATCGTTGAAAACGACAACGCCATCAATCGGATTAGCAAAACGAACAACATGCGGTTCGCTATGGGAATGTTGTTTTTGTACTTCATCACAACGACAATGGCCGTCATAACGCGCTTTTTCGCCTTTAGCCATTTGCTCTTCACGCAATTTTTCTAAGCGCTCTTTTGAGCAATAACAACGATAAGCCGTTCCATTCGCCAACATTTCGTCAATAACTTGATTGTAACGATCAAAGCGTTTGGTTTGAAAATAAGGGCCTTCATCCCATGATAATTTTAACCAATTCATACCTTCCATAATCGCGTCAATCGCTTCTGGTGTTGAACGTTCAAGGTCGGTATCTTCAATACGCAATACAAAGGCGCCATGCGCATGGCGGGTATAAAGCCAAGAATAAAGCGCAGTACGAGCACCACCAACATGTAAGTAACCTGTTGGGCTTGGCGCAAAACGGGTTTTAATTTTCATGAAATAATCCTATTAATAAAGAACATAAAAACGTCAATTCGTCACTCACGCTCTTTTTTATATAACCGCTTTCCACAAAATTAGGAAAGACTATTGCAATAAATTCAATTTATCTACTTATTTTAGCACGCCAAAAGGTTTCGGCAAGCCATCAGTAATAGACAAAATTAACGACTAATTTAATTAGTTATTCAATGTATGATTGTATATAAAAATCAAAGTATAAATGTTCAAAATGATTAGTGAGCTTCATCCCAATTATTACCAATACCGACATCCACTTTTAATGGTACTGAAAGTTGGTAACAATTTTCCATAATGGATTTAATAGATACACTATATTCACTAACAAATTCTTCTTTAACCTCAAATACTAGCTCATCGTGTACTTGCATTAACATTCTGATATTACCGCTAGGCTGGGTTTTAATCCATTCACTCATCTTGATCATCGCTGTTTTGATAATATCTGCTGCGGTACCTTGCATTGGTGCGTTAATTGCCGCACGTTCAGCACCTCGTTTTTCATTAACTCTCGATGACGTTATTTTTGGTAGATATAACCGTCTTCCCGATAAGGTCTCAACATAGCCTTGGGTCGATGCTTGATTACGAATTTTTTCCATATAGGTTTGTACGCCAGGATAACGTTCAAAATAACGATCAATATAGAATGTTGCCTCTTTTCGAGGTATATTAATTTGTTTAGATAACCCAAAAGCACTCATACCATAAATCAATCCAAAATTTACGGCTTTAGCTCGTCTTCGTTCTTCAGAAGTAACTTCTGACTCTGGTTTACTTAAAATTTCGCTAGCTGTTACTCGATGAATGTCTTTATCATGGGCAAACGCATTTAACAGACTTTTATCCTGCGATAAATGCGCCATAATACGAAGCTCTATTTGTGAATAATCAGCTGAAATGACTTTATAACCTTTCGGCGCAATAAACGCTTGACGAATACGACGTCCTTCCTCGGTACGAACAGGGATATTTTGTAAATTAGGGTCATTTGATGACAATCGTCCTGTTACCGTACCAATTTGGTTATAGTTGGTATGAATTCGGTGATCGATTGGACTAATCATCAATGGTAATTTATCTGTATAAGTATTTTTTAATTTCGCTAACCCTCGATAATGTAAAATTTTACGAGGTAATACATACGTATTGGCTAGTTCGCTTAATACTTCTTCACTGGTTGAAGGATCACCTTTAGGTGTTTTCTTTAACACAGGTAATTGATGTTTATCAAATAAAATAGCTTGAATTTGTTTTGGGGAACCTGGATTAAATTTCTCACCAGCAAGAAATTGCAGCTCATCTTCGGTATCTTTCAATATTTTACTAAGTTCTTTTGAATAGTCATTTAACTGTTTAGCATCAACAAGAACACCTGTTCTTTCCATATCAGCTAAGATAAGCGCCAGAGGCATTTCGATGTCTGAAAATAATTTTGTCAGTTTTTCATTTTTTTCGAGCTCTGGCCATAATTTTTGGTGCAATTGGAGAGTAATATCTGCATCTTCAGCGGCATATTGTGTCGTTTTTTCAACGTCAATGGCATCAATACTTAATTGGCTTCTATTAACTTTAGTTAATTCATCATAGGTAATCGTATGATATTTCAAATAACGTTTTGCCATACTATCCATATCATGTCGCTCAGTACTATTTAATATATAGGACTCTAACATGGTGTCATAAGCGATACCTTGTACTTGAATACCATAATTAGCCAATACACTGTAATCAAATTTAGCATTTTGGGCAATTTTTTTGATTTTGGGATTTTCTAATATTGGTTTTAATTTGGCCAATACATCATTAATTGGTAACTGTTCTGGAACACCGAGATATTGATGCGCTATAGGAATATAAGCGGCTTGATGTGGCGCAACACTTAGTGATATCCCAACAAGTTTAGCATGGACATGATCGATATTGTTAGTTTCAGTATCAAATGCAAATGCTTCACAACGAGTTAATTTAGCAATCCATTCATCTAATTGCGTATTAGTTAAAATGCAATGATAATCCTTTTCGTCTAATTTACTCGCTGGTTCTGCTTGGCTTGATAATTTCTCATCAATATCGATAGAAATTTGACCTTGTTGATTTAAAAAATTGCCTGTAATTAAGTCTTTTTGCCAACGATGGAAATCGTAATAATCAAATAATTCAACCAATTTTTTTGCATCAATATCACCAATAAGCAACTGTTCAGTCGTAAAATCTAATGGAACATCTGTTTTGATGGTTGCTAATAAATAACAAAGATCCGCTTCTTTTTTATGATCGACTAATTTTTGTTTTAATGATTTAGCACCACGAATTGGCAATTTTTCGATCTCATCTAGGTGACTATAAATATCATTTAAACTATCAAAATGCGTTAATAAATTTAGTGCTGTTTTTTCACCAATGCCCGGAACACCCGGAATGTTATCGGATGTATCACCTCTTAACGCTAAGTAATCAATCATTTTTCTAGGCGGCACACCAAATTTTTCCATTACACCTTTCGGATCAAGGATCGTGTTATTCATAGTATTAATTAGCGTGATTTTATCACTCACTAATTGTGCCATGTCTTTATCACCAGTACTGATTAATACCTCAAGATTTTCTTTTTCTGCTTGTTTAGCTAATGTGCCTATCACATCGTCAGCCTCGACACCGTCTACGCAAAGCAGCGGTAATCCCATTGCTTTTAAAATAGTGTGAATTGGTTCAATTTGCGGCCGTAAATTTTCGGGCATTTCTTGACGAGTAGCTTTATATTCACTATAAATTTCATTACGAAAAGATCCACCGCTAGCATCAAAAACAACAGCAATATGTGTAGGATCATATTGATTGATTAAACTGCGTATCATATTAACAACACCAATAATAGCCCCTGTAGGCTCTCCTTTGGCATTAGTTAACGGAGGACATGCAAAAAAAGCACGATAAAGATAAGAAGAGCCATCAATTAGAATAATTGGCGTATTATTTGGCATTTATAGTTACCCAAATGTTATTTAATACAATTATTATCAGTATAACCTAATTAGAAACAATATTCTTGTGAACACCGATAATATAGTGTAAAAATATTCGATACAGCATATATTTTTAACCTAAATTGATTTGTTAAAAATACTATATGTCGTTATATCTGTATTATATAATACGGTATCTATTTCAGTCTGAGTATTAAATAAATGACAGAATTAAGTCTTGCTGCGCAAGAAGTCAAAAAAGCACTAGCAGCTAAAAATCTTGAAACCCCATCATGTCGTTTAGCTATGGAAAATAGCGAACGGAAAGCTAAAATAGAAGCGCACTTCCGAGAAATCATGAAACTCATGGAACTTGATTTGCATGATGATAGCCTTAGCGAAACGCCACACCGCGTTGCCAAAATGTATGTTGATGAGATCTTTTCCGGACTTAACTATCATAACTTTCCCAAAATCACCCTGATTGAAAATAAAATGCAGGTTGATGAAATGATTACCGTTCGGGATATTACTTTAACCAGCGTTTGTGAACACCATTTTGTAACAATCGATGGAAAAGCCACCGTTTCTTATATCCCTAAAGATAAAGTGATCGGTTTATCGAAAATTAATCGGATTGTTGAATTTTTCTCCCAGCGTCCGCAAGTGCAAGAAAGATTAACGCAACAAATTTTGGTTGCTTTGCAAACATTATTAGGAACAGTCAATGTTGCCGTTTCGATTGACGCTACCCACTATTGTGTTAAAGCGCGTGGTATTAAAGATTCCAATAGTTTAACCACCACAACCGCATTAGGTGGGGGATTTAAAACGAATCCTAGCACTCGACAAGAATTTTTAAGAGCGCTAAAACACTATTAATAAAATCATCAGAAACATACAGTAGTAAAAATACAAAAACGCTTGGTATCCACATCAAGCGTTTTCAATTTACACATCACAAAATATTCCTTATCTAAAAGCCCTATTGATATTAGGTGCATCTTTGCGAAAGATTGGTATAATTCACAGCTATTTAAGTTAAAACATCACAATTAATAACACGCTTTCATGAAGATAATCCGCGGTATAGCTAATTTAAACAATCAATTTTCTCAATGTGTACTTACATTGGGAAACTTTGATGGCGTGCATTTAGGACACCAACAATTAATTAACCATTTA
This sequence comes from uncultured Gilliamella sp., assembly GCA_946480175.1. Taxonomy (GTDB): domain Bacteria; phylum Pseudomonadota; class Gammaproteobacteria; order Enterobacterales; family Orbaceae; genus Gilliamella. The sequence goes on along the minus strand of CAMLIK010000020.1, from coordinate 28,358 downwards.
ATAGAGCAAGGTAAGCGATTGAATTTGCCAACAGTTGTGATGTTATTTGAACCTCAACCTTTAGAGTTTTTGGGCAAGAAAAATGCTCCAGCAAGATTAACGTCATTTAAAGAAAAGACGCAGTTAATTGAAAAACTCGGTATCGATTATATTATTGCTGTCCCATTTACTCTTACCTTTGCCAATATGTCAGCCCCAGATTTTATTCAAGATTGGTTGATAAATAAATTACAAGCTAAATATATTGTTATTGGTGATGATTTCCGATTTGGCTGTGAGCGTAAAGGTGATATCAAACTTTTACAAATGTATGCTCATAATTATCAATTTATAGTTGAAAGTATGCCAACGTTTGTATGGAACGATTTAAGAATCAGCAGCACAGCGGTTCGTGAAGCATTATTTAATAGCGATTTTAAATTAGCTCATTACCTTTTAGGCCGCGATTATGCCATTCAAGGGAAAGTCGTTCACGGAAATGCATTGGCAAGACAGTTAGGTTTTCCAACAGCCAATATTCATTTAAATCGAAGTAAACCTGCCTTGCAAGGCGTCTATTTGGTTAAAGTCAAAAACTGTTGTAGCAATCAATATTATCATGGCATTGCCAATATCGGTATTAGACCAACCATTGAAGGTAAAAAAGCCATTTTAGAGGTGAATATATTTGACTTTTCAGGTGATATTTATGGACAATATTTAGACGTTACCTTTGTTCATAAATTACGCGACGAGAAAAAATTTGATTCTCTAACTGATTTAAAACAACAAATTGCACAAGATGTTTGCACTGCGAAACAGATCAGTGCAAAATTAACCAATTAAAAAGTAGTATCAACAAAATTAACTGGAATAAATTAGCATGACAGACTATAAAAATACATTGAATTTACCGGAAACCGGATTCCCTATGCGAGGCGATCTTGCTAAACGTGAACCGGCGATGTTGCAAAATTGGTATGATAAAGAACTTTATCGCAAAATCCGTCGAGTAAAAAAAGGCAAAAAGGCTTTTATTTTGCATGATGGACCTCCTTATGCAAACGGAAAACTTCATATCGGTCATGCCGTTAATAAAATAATTAAAGATATTATCATCAAATCTAAAGGTTTAAGTGGTTATGACTCCCCGTATATTCCAGGATGGGATTGTCATGGATTACCGATAGAACAAAAAGTTGAAGAACAGGTTGGTAAACCAGGCGTAAAAGTAACACCAGCTGAATTTCGCCAAATTTGTCGTGATTATGCGGCTTCACAAGTTGAACTACAAAAAGCTGATTTTATTCGTATGGGTGTACTTGGCGATTGGCAAAATCCATATCGTACAATGAATTATGATACTGAGGCGAATATTATTCGGGCTTTAGGTAGAGTGATCGAAAATGGTCATTTAGTCAAAGGGGCTAAACCGGTTTATTGGTGTACCGACTGTATGTCAGCCTTAGCGGAAGCCGAAGTTGAATATTATGATAAATCATCACCGGCAATTGATGTCAAATTTAAAGCAACTGACAATCAAGCAGTAGCAAACAAATTCGGGATTAATACTGATTTAACTATTTATGCGGTTATCTGGACCACCACACCATGGACATTACCAGCTAGCCGAGGAATTGCACTTAATGCAACGGTAGAATATCAATTAGTCCAAATCAACGATAAAGAGTGCTTAATTTTAGCTGCTGATTTAGTTGAATCAGTTATGAAACGTGCTGATATCACTGATTGGAAAATCTTAGGTTCTTGCCAAGGTGATGCGCTTGAATTATTACGTTTCAAACATCCGTTCCTCGATTTTGATGAGCCAATTGTACTTGGTGAACACGTTACTGTTGATGCGGGTACTGGTGCTGTTCATACCGCTCCAGGTCACGGTGCTGAAGACTTTATCGTTGGCCAAAAATATGGCCTTGAAGTCGCCAACCCAGTTGGAGGTAATGGTTGTTACTTACCGGGAACTGGCGCAGGTTTAGATGGCTTATTCGTTTTTAAAGCCAATAAAGTAGTTATTGAGCTATTAAAAGAACACAATGCACTATTACACTTTGAAAATATTGAACATAGTTACCCGTGCTGTTGGCGACATAAAACACCTGTTATCTACCGTGCAACACCACAATGGTTTATCAGCATGGATAAACAAGGTTTACGTGCCCAATCATTAAAAGAGATTAAACAAGTTCGTTGGATCCCTGATTGGGGTCAAGCGCGAATTGAAACAATGGTGGCAAATCGTCCTGATTGGTGTATTTCACGTCAACGTACATGGGGCGTACCAATGACGTTATTTGTACACAAAGAAACCGAAGAGTTACATCCTGACACACTACAATTAGTCGAAAAAGTCGCTAAATTAGTTGAGCAAAATGGTATTCAAGCATGGTGGGATGCCGATATTAAAGATCTATTAGGTCCCGATGCCGATGATTATCGCAAAGTACCAGACACGCTTGATGTATGGTTTGATTCAGGTTCAACATTCTACTCAGTTGTTGGCGTACGTCCTGAGTTTGAAGGACATGAAGCGGATATGTATTTAGAAGGTTCGGATCAACATCGTGGTTGGTTTATGTCTTCGTTAATGTTATCAACTGCAATTGATAACAAAGCACCGTATAAACAAGTATTAACGCATGGCTTTGTGGTCGATGGACAAGGTCGTAAAATGTCTAAATCACTCGGTAATATCGTGACGCCACAAGAAGTGATGAACAAACTTGGGGCAGATATTTTACGTTTATGGATTGCTTCGACTGACTATTCAGGCGAAATGAGTTATTCAGATGAAATCATTAAACGTGCCGCCGATAGTTATCGTCGTATTCGTAATACCGCCCGTTTCTTACTGGCTAACTTAAATGGCTTTGATCCAGCTAAAGATATGGTTAAACCAGAGGATATGGTAGTACTTGATCGCTGGGCTGTCAGTGTGGCAAAAGAGGCTCAAGAACAGATCATTCAGGCTTATGAAAACTATGATTTCCACAAAGTTGTACAACGTATTATGCAATTTTGCTCAATTGAGATGGGGTCATTCTATTTAGATATTATCAAAGATCGACAATATACGGCGAAAAGCGATAGCATTGCACGCCATAGCTGTCAAACAGCGTTATATCATATCGCTCAAGCGATGGTTCGTTGGATTGCACCTATTTTATCATTTACTGCTGATGAAATTTGGCAATATCTACCTGCTGGTGAAAAATCTGAATTTGTGTTTGAAGATGAATGGTATACCTCACTATTTAGCCTATCTGAGAGTGAAACACTAAACAGCGCTTACTGGGCACAAATTTTAGCTATTCGTAGTGAAGTGAACAAAGTGTTAGAGCAAGGTCGTAATGATAAAGTCATTGGAGGCTCACTCGAAGCAGCAGTTACACTTTATGCCAATAGCGAAATTGCCACAGCACTTGCGAAATTAGAAAACGAATTACGTTTTGTATTACTGACTTCACAAGCAAGTGTTAAACCGTTAGACAATGCATCACAACAAGCAGTACAAAGTGATATTCAAGGTCTTAAAATTGAGCTTGCTAAAGCACAAGGCGATAAATGCCCTCGCTGCTGGCATTATACTGTTGATAACAATCCAACCACTCACTTATGTAAACGCTGTGAAGAAAATATTCATGGCAATGGTGAAGTAAGACATTTTGCTTAACCACTAACAGTTAGTGTTAGGTATAGAAAAGAGCTATAAAAATAATCTTATAGCAATTAACTAAGTACATTTACCGCCGACGATTGTCGGCGGTATTATAATTATGAGCATAGACTATATGAAAAAAGATAACGGACTTTACTGGTTAATATTAGCGGTTGTGGTTTTTGTTATAGATATCGCAAGTAAATTTTGGATTGTGAATAACTTTTTCCTTTTTGAATCAGTAAATTTACTACCCTTCTTCTCGATCACTTATGTCCGCAATATTGGTGCCGCATTCAGTATATTTGAAGGCCAACGCTGGATACTGGCAGCAATTGCCTTTATTGTCAGTACAGTAATTATTTATATGCTATATCGCAATAAGCATAAACAAAAACTAGAAAACTTCTCATTAGCATTAATTTTAGGCGGTGCGTTAGGCAACCTATTCGACCGCCTCTATCATGGTTTTGTTGTTGATTTCCTAGATGTTAATTTTGGTGATTGGCATTACCCAACTTTTAATATTGCTGACTGTGCCATTTGTTTAGGTATTGGCGTCTTTATCCTAAGCAATTATGTAAAACCGAAAAAGATGGATTAACATGCAGATTATCCTCGCTAATCCACGTGGTTTTTGTGCTGGTGTAGATCGAGCAATAACCATCGTTGAACGAGCAATCGAACTGTTTGGCGCACCGGTTTATGTGCGCCATGAAGTTGTGCATAACCGTTACGTGGTTAACCGTTTAAAAGAGCTAGGCGCAATATTCATTGAAGAAATCAATGAAGTACCTGACGACAGTATCCTTATTTTTTCTGCCCATGGCGTATCTAAAGCCGTTCGTGATGAAGCAAAACGTCGTCAACTACGCATATTCGATGCAACATGCCCTTTAGTAACAAAAGTTCATATGGAAGTCGCCAGAGCAAGCTATCGAGGTGAAGAAGTTATTCTTATAGGCCATGCTGGCCACATTGAAGTTGATGGTACGATGGGGCAATACAGTAACCCAGCAGGTGGCATTTATTTAGTTGAATCAATTGAGGATGTACAAAAATTACAAGTCAAAAACGACAATCATCTCTGTTTTACAACACAAACTACCTTATCGGTTGATGATACAGCAGAGATCATTGAAGCGTTAAAAAATCGATTTCCCCATATTCGTAGTCCACGTAAAAACGACATCTGTTACGCTACCACCAATCGTCAGCAGGCGGTTAAACAGTTATCATCACAAGCCGATATTGTTTTAGTTGTTGGATCTAAAAATTCGTCAAACTCAAACCGATTGGCTGAACTTGCACAGCGAAACAGCAAAAATGCCTACTTAATTGATTATGCATCTGACATTAACCTTGAATGGTTAGAGAATGCTAGAACAATTGGCGTAACCGCTGGCGCATCTGCGCCAGATATTTTAGTTAAACAAGTTATTGATCATCTAAAAAGTCTAGGTTGTACATCGATGATTGAAACCGAAGGTATTACTGAAAATATTACTTTTGAAATTCCTAAAGAGTTACGTATAGAAGTTAAAACAACATACTAAGAAGACAGTTGTTTAAATTTTTCCAATAACTCTTCTTGGCTTTCGACATGGTCAGGATCAGCGATAATCGCATTTTGAATCGGACAAACGCGTTGACAAGTTGAATGATCATAATAACCTACGCATTCTGTGCATTTATTGGGATCAATTTCATATGTATCAAACCCCATCGAGATAGCCTCATTTGGACACTCTGGTTCACACATATCACAATTAATACAGCGTTCTGTTATAATTAAAGCCATATCAATGCGTTATCCATTTTAAAAAATAAAAACAGGTAGTTATAATCATTTTTGTATTCCACACTATCACAAAATTATTATCTTTTTTGCCAAAAATAAAATAAGGAGAAACTCATTCTAATAACACAAAACAGTATCACACACCATTATTGTTAGGGTGTAAATCTGCAAGTGTAATACTGACTTGTTTTGTTTAAAAATGAAAGAGTTGGTCATAGCTAATGCTTAACGCAAAAGCTTATAAGCATCAGTCTGATGAATATTTAATTGCTTCAGTAAACCAGTCAGAATGTAAACTACTTTACACTAGCATACACGCCAATCTGCGTTACTACCGTAAAAACAGCACTATTATACACGAATAAACTATAGCGCTCAAAATACGAAAAAGAAAATTATTTAACTATTGAAATTTAATAAGTAAGAGAAAGCGATAATACTCACTACCTATAACAACGATACCAATTGTCCTATTATATTTTGTAGATAATGCTTATTTAGTCAGTTATTGAGATATGAGGCTAATAATTAGGAATTCTATACCTTTTCATTAAGTTTTGCACATAAATCAACCACTCATAACATTAAACGTAAATCAGAAAAAGATACAATAATCAAACTTATTAATTGAGTTGTTTCAGATAAATATTTCTCCACAAGCAACAATAACTAGATCAATAGATCAATTATATTTAGCAATATAAAAGTTTTTTAGTTTGGGTTACTGAGATATGTTAGTAAACATAATTGAGGACTCTATACCGTTTTATAAATAGTTAAATATAAAGAAATCAAACCATAAAATAGACGTTAATAACCGCGATTTTTGAGAGCACACTTCTAAAACATCAAGCTAAACGGTTGATCAGTTGATGAAATAATACAATGCGGTTAATAAGAAAAATTAAAAAAAACAGAGACAATAACAATGTTACTTAATGATATTTCACCTCCGCTTACCGGTTAACTATAATTAACGTCGAAAATTTAACTATAGCTACAGCACATTTTTAGCTAAGCTAAACTCAATTACTCTTTTTTGTCGGGTAAAATAATTTAATCAACTTACCTAAAATCATAGCTAGTTGGTTAACAGTATAATGGAAAAATATACATTGGATAACACATAATCAACGGAAACATGTTGCCATTGTTCAACTATATTTCTGGTAAAGGTGCATTACCTTGGCACCACGCAAGCTAACAGCAAACAAATTGGTATTACAAAAATTGGTACCGCACAAGTCGGCATCATTTAGGTCGGCACCGCGTAAGTTTGTATCTCGCAAGTTGACACCACGTAAATTGGCACCGCAAAAGTTGGCTCGAATTCCCTCTTTACCAGAGGTCTCAAGTCAAATCTGGTGTTGTTCTAATATTTCATTAATATTCATTATCCATTCCTCAATTTCTGTAAAAAACGACCAAAAGAGGCAAGCGGATGTTAGAATTAAACAGCTTAAGGCAAGCGCTATGCCTTATAAAAATCTACTCCTGCTTGTGATGCGTCCATATATTTACTTCTTTAGTATGAGTCGATAGCACTCACTAATTCATCTTTTCTACTGTATATTTTTAGATCGGACTTGAACATTAAACTAGTCAGCTAATTTTATTGAACATTAATCAAATCGACCTGTTTCAATAACAGGATTAAATGCATTATTGTGGTTTTCCTATGTCAACAATTATAAAAGAAGATTATTCTGTTTTTATCAATTGCAACATATTGCCACTTTTTATTGATTCTACGCCATAAATAGATATAAACATTGGCTTTAGATAGAATTAAATATCAAAATCTATCTTATTATTTTTAGACTCTAACCATCCAACAAGATATTCAGAATAAAATTTAACCGTTGCCCTTTTTAGCTAATGTAATCGGTTCTTACTCTAAATAGCATTATTTGTCATTATTTTGTTCCTTAAGCCATTCAGGGCGATCACCTTTTCCACAATAAAAATCAATAATATCCAATAAGCGAGGATAAAATTCGAGCAATTCTTCACCATCTATTTCCTCAATAGTTTGTTGGCTAAATTGTCGCCACTGATCGACTGAATGGGACCGATAACCCGTTCTGACACAATTCCCATTAACTATTGAAATAAAATATTTTTCACCCTGTATTATGAATGTTGACTCCGGTAATTCAGCATCCCACAAATTGGCATCGCGCAAGTCGACATCGTACAAGTTGCTATCACTCAAGTCAGCATTAGATAAGTTGGCACCACGAAAGTCAGTACCGCACAAGCTTGCACTGCTCAAGTTAGCGCCACACAAGCAGGCATTAAACAAGTTGGCATCGGACAAATCGGCACCTTGCAGGTTGGCACCGATAAAATTGCTACCTTCCAAATTTGCACGACGTAAATTGGCTTTGCACAAGTCTGCACCGTTCAAGTTGACAGCTAACATGTTGGTATTGCTCAAATTGGCGCCGGACAAGTCAGCATAACATAAATTTGCTTCACACAACTCTACATCACGTAACTTAGCACCGCACAAATTGACACCTCTTAAGTCAGCGCGGTTTAATTTGGCATCACGCAAATCAGCATTGCTCAAGTTAGCATAATGCAAATCAGCATCACAAAAGTTGACACTGCGCAAGTTGGTATCACTTAAGTCGGCACCACTCATGTAGGTTCGTGACATGTCAGCATGTTGCAAGTTGGCACCGTGCAAATTGGCTTCGCTCAAATCGGCAATAGGCAAGTTAGCACCGAACAAGTCAGCATTGCACAAATTGGCACCGTGCAAATCGGCACCGCGCAAGTCAGCACTGCGCAAGTTGGCATTGCTCAAATCGGCACCACGCAAGTTAGCATCGCAAAAGTTGGCTCTAACTCCCTTTTGACAAAAAGTCTCTAGCCAGATTTGGTGTTGTTCCAATATTTCATTAATATTCATTATCCATTCCTCAAATTCAGTAAAAGCCCTCAAAAGAGGCAAGCATATGTTAGAAATAAACTGCGCAAGGCAAGCACCAAGCCTTAAAAACTCTACACCTGCTTGTGAAGCGTCCATATTTTTACTACTGTGTTATGAGCCAATAGCAGCCGTTTTCATATTTTTCTATTCTTATTTTAAAACGTACTTGAACATTAAACTAGTTAGCTCATCCTATTGATAATCAATAAATTTCTCTATTTAAAAATAAGTTCAAATACATAACTATCACTTTCTTGACCGTATTTAGCTGAAACTTGCATAATGTTGCTGTCTAAGTTGGTAATCATGAAAGAAGATTATTCAGTCTTTATCCATAGCAATATATCGCTACTTTTTATCGATTCTACACCATAACTTACCAGAAATAGGTAAGATATTGCTGTTAGCCTTATACGATATCTAATATCAAAATCTAGTTTATTATTTTTAGACTTTTTTCATTCATCAAGATATTGAGAATAAAATCTAACAGAGAGCCGCCAATTTTTTACTAGTGCAATTAGCACTAAATGCTCTTCATCATCGTTCAGTGCTAATAACAATGTCGATTCCAATAACTATAAATTGTCTTAGCACCTCTCAAGTCAACATTAAACAATCTCAGAACTACACGAATTGCCATCGGGCAAGTTGGCCCCATTCAAGTTAGCTTCGCTCAAATCAGCACCGCTCAAATTGGCACCGCTGAGGTCAACATTGAACAAGTCGGCATTACGTAAATTGGCGCCACGCAAGTTGGCACCTCGCAAGCTAGCTGCACTCAAGTCGCTACCACTCAAGTCAGCACCAGACAAGTCGGTATCACTCAAGTTGGCACAGCACAAATTGGCACCGCTCAAATTAGCTCCACTCAAGTTAGCATTAGACAATCTAGTCCCTCCCAAGTTAGCTACGCTCAAATTGGCACCAGGTAAATTGGCACCGAACAAGTTGGCATTAGACAGATCGGCTGCGCATAAATCAGCATCACGCAAATCGGCACTGCGCAAGTTGGTACACCTCAAGTCTACACCGCGCAAATTGGCACCGCAAAGGTTAGCTCTAATCCCCTTTTGACAAAAGGTTTCAAGCCAAGTCTCATGTTGTTCCAATATATGATTAACATTCATTATCTATTCCCCAATTTTTATAAAAAACCTCAACAGAGACAAGCGGATGTTAGTAATACACTGTATAAGGCTGACACTCGACCTTAAAAAGCTATTGCCACTTGTGAAGTATCGGTATATTTACTACTTTATTATGAGCCGATAGCATCTTTCTCCCTAGTTTGCTACGCCTATATTAGATCGTAGTTAAACATTACACTGATCAGCTCACTCTATTGAATAATAGTCAAAGTTGGTTTTATTCAAAAATAGGATTAAATACATTACTACCTTTTTTTGAATATAGTTAGTTGAAAATTGAATAATGTCGCTTTCTTAGTTGGCAATCATGAAAGGAGATTGTTACCTCTTTATGCAAAGCAACATACCGCTACTTTTTATTGATTTTACGCCATAACATAGTATAAAAATTGGCTTTATACGGTATTTAATATCAAATTCCACCTTATTATTTTTAGACTTATTCTATTTATCAAAATATTCAGAATGAAATTTATTGCAAAACCTACTTTCTAGCTAGTGCAATCGGCATTTACTCTATAACGGTATTACTCAACACAGTTTTGTTCTTTAAGCCATTTAGGACGATCACCTTTTCCACAATAAAAATCAATAATATCCAATAAGCGAGGGTAAAATTTGAGTAATTTTTTACCATTTATCTCCTCAATAGTTTGTTGGTTAAATTGACGCCATTGATTAACTGAATAAGACTGATTACCCACGTTGACACAATCTCCGTTAACTATTGAAATAAAATATTTTTCACCCTGTATTATGAATGTTGATTCCGGTAAATCAGCATCACACAAATTGGCACTGAACAAATTGGCGCCACGTAAGTCGGCATCATACAAATTGCTATCACGCAGATCAGCATTGCGCAAGTTAGCACCGCACAAACGGGCACCATTTAAGTTGGCACCGCACAAGCGGGCATTGCTCAAGTCGGCACTTCGCAAGTCGGCTTCTCGTAAGTCGGCACAGAACAAATTGGCACCACGCAAATCGGCTTCGTAAAAGTCGGCTTTTATGCCCTTTTGACCCAAAGTCTCAACCCAAATCTTGTGTTGTTCCAATATTTCATAAAGATCCATTATCCATTCCTCAATTTTTGTTAAAAAGTCCTCAATAGAGGCAAGTGGATGTTAGTAATATACTGCATAAGGCTAGCATCAAACATTAAATATTTATTCCCGCTTGTGAAGCGTCGATATATTTACTACTTAGTGTGAACCGATAGCTCCTATATTCCTATTTTTCTACTCTTATTTTTGATCTTGGCTGAACATTAGACTAATCAGCTTACGCGATTGAATAATAGTCAAATCGATCTTTTTCAAAAATAAGATGAAGTACATCACTGTCATTTTCTTGATCGCATTTAGTTGAAACGTGAATAATGCTGTTGTAGTTATATTGTATTGTATATTTTGTTTGAAACAACTGTTAATGTATAGTTATGATAGATATTCATTATTGTTGATTGCTTTATAACTTTTAGGTTAATTAACCCACGTTCAACATTGCTTTTGAATAGTTAATTTTGCATATAGCTTTTATATGAATATAGCTTTTATATGAAAAAAGTTTAAGTATTTCTCAAATACCGTCAGGTTTGATAAATTTCGAAGCAAATATCTTCATGATGTTGTTTTCAATCTAGAAAATATCATCATCGCTTAATTTCTTATATTAATGAATGGGTAAATTGAATATTCAATTTATTAATTCCTGACTTAATTCAGTTCAATATTAGGACAATCGGCAAAAGAATTACTGTTTTTGATTCAAATAATTTTATGACATTAAATGTCTGTAATTTTATGCCAGTAATCGCTGCCGATATAGTTAACCTTGTATCATAAAACATTTTTAATTTTTTATTTTGCGCAATTAATTACTTCTATTAAGTTGTTAAATTCAATTAACCCTATATAGTTTTCCTTTATAAATAAGCATGTCATCACCACCAATTGTATCTATTAGGTGTTATGGTGTTTCGCTGATTGTATTTTTATTCAATTAAATTTAAATATAGATAGCTTTTAACTACTTAATCATGATTATAAAAGTTTTATACCAACACAAGGATATAGGGCTATGACCAGAATAGAAGAAATATTAATTACAATTGTGATACCACATGCAAACAATTTGATAATAATGAAAAAGTGTTCACTTAACTAGGTATATAAAATCTACTTAAACTGATAAATATTAGTTCAAGAAGCCATTAAGTTATAAGACACCAATATTTCAATTCAAATCTCAACGGGAATGGTTATCAATTATGCAAGTGTTGCTCATTTGTTTTACGCACTGACACCACTGAATAGCAATAATATATAATCCATGGTTAATTATAACGATATGTATTATCAACCATGGCAAAAATAAGATGCAGACCTTGCTGTTACGCAAGTGATGAAATAGTAAATCTTTCAAGTTTTTAGAATAATATTTGTGTTATCAAAGTGTTATACATGACTGATAACCCAAATATGTAAAAAATCTAGTTAATAACATAATACTAAATAAATCCTAATACAGATCCACGTTAACATTGAGCATTGACCAAATTTTTGCAAAAAATTTTGAGGAACGGGGTTTTTGAAGTTCTAAAATTGAACAAAATAAGCGTTACTAATCAAACAAATATAGATCGTAACGCTCATTGATATTTATTATTGTGGAAGTTTATAGGCTTGACGTGCAAGTAGTTTCCAATCACTATCAACTTTTTTGAAGACTAACATCACACCAATTTTTACTTTACCGATTTTACCACTATTGTTGGTATCAGCAGAAAAAACGTGTCTAACAATGGCGGTATCACCTTCAGTCGTTATGGTTTGGTCTTGAAATTCTAGCGTGGTAAAACCAGAACGTCCACTTACAATTGCATCAACAAATTCTGCTTTATTCTCAATCACAGCACTAGAATGGCCATAAGTTAATGAAGGTAATGCAACATTTTCTAACTGTGCTTTATCGGCACTAAGCATGGCTAATCGCATAGTTTCTACAGCTTGTTCTACCGTGCTTTGGTTTGGAGTAGCGGCATAACTACTGCCAATTGATAACATGATAACTAACATAAAACTTAAAATTTTTTTCATACTATTTCCCCTTAATTACTTTTGTTTATTCACTTTTTGTTGAAAGAACTAACTCTTCTTCATTTTTAATTGAATTTGGATTGAATTTTTTTGCCCAAATTGAAGTGATAATTGGTACAACAACTGATGTAACAATCACACTTGTGGCAACCATTGCCGTTGCCGCAGAAGCAACAGGAGTAAATTCAGGTACCATCTCAGCAATCAATAAGGGTGTTGCCACAGCGGCGCCGGCAGAACTCGAGGCGGCAACCCCTGCGGTACCATTTCCTTTACCAAGAAATTTATCAGATAAGATAAGTGGAATACCGGTAATAACGATGACTAATAAGCCTAATAAAATTCCGGCTACACCTGTTTCAAAAATAACCTGTAGTTTTATGCTATTACCTAGTGCAAAAGCAAAGAACGGAATTAATGTCTGTACCGCGTTACCAAATAATTTTCGAAGATCAGAGTCTAAATTTCCAAGCATAAAACCAATTAAAAAAGGTAATACGGCACCAATAAATAATCTTGGTTCAAATGAAGCAACGCCAGAAGTCCCCAAAATGACCATTGTCATCAAAGGGCCGGATTCTAAAGACATTAATACAAAAGCACCGGCTTCTTCTTTTGAACCATACTGATTCATCAAAGCAGCATATAAACCACCATTAGTCATATCCATTGAAGCAACTAAGGCAAGAATTGAGAAACCAGCAAATATTCCGCCTTCTACCATATAACCATTGGTCCAAAAAGTACCAGCAATAAGGGCTACAAACCATGCGGTCGCGATTTTAGTTACCACTAATACACCTGATTTTCTTAGCATCATGCCGGTTGCTTTAAGCTCAATAGAAGCTCCCATACAAAAAAACCAAACGGCTAATATAGGTACTGTTCCTGAAATTAAACCATTAGAAAAAGATCCTAAATATTTTCCTCCACCAGGAAAAATCGTATTACATAAGGCGCCAAGAAAAAGAGGAATTAACATTAATCCTCCTGGGACTTTATCAATAAACTTTTTTATTTTCATTTATACATTCCTAAAAATTAACAATATGATTTAAATAAATTAATTTAACTTATATAAAAAACACTTTAAGCAAAATTATATATTCGGAATATCATTCCTTTTTTGAATATACAAAATAATAAAATAAAATCAATTTTGATTCTTAATTTTGTGATAAATATCACCAATTAAAAATCAAACCTTTATTTTTTAATATTATTTTTTTCATTGATAAATTGACTAAATTAACAAACTAGATTGAATATTGTTTATAAAGGATAGCGATAGAAAAAATAGTAAAAAAACACCAAACAATAAAATATATAAATAAAAATAAAATAAACAAATAGTTAATATTTATGATGTTAATAATGGATTAAAATTTTATGTGACGCAGATCACAATAAATAATAAATGAAATATCATTCTTTTAAATTCTTAATTATGATTATTTCGGAATGATATTCCATTTAACAGAGGTAAACGAATGAAGATTTATATTACAGATTGTGACCATGAATCCATGGACATTGAAAAAAAGACTTTTACTAAAGAGGGTGTGGATTTTGAAATCTTAAACGTCACACAACCCGAAGATATTATCCGAGCTTGTCACAATGCAGATGCATTGATTTTACAATATGCGACTATTTCCGATAACGTACTGAGTTCTTTAAAAAATTTAAAAGGTGTTGTTCGTTATGGTGTTGGTGTTAATACCATTGATATTGAGTCAGCAACTAAAAATAACGTAGCGGTTTGTAATGTTCCTGATTATGGAACAAATGAAGTTGCTGATCACGCCTTGGCACTTATTATGGCTTTAGCCAGAAAGTTACCATTATTGATAAAAGATACAAAAAGCAATATTTGGGCATATGAAAAAGCTATTCCTATTTATCGATTACAAGAACAAACTGCTGGCATTATTGGTTTAGGAAGAATTGGCTTGTCATTAGCCAAAAAACTTCATGGCATTGGATTAAAAGTTATTGGTTTTGACCCGTTAGCTAAAAAAGAGCAACTTCCAGATTATATCAACTTTGTTAGTTTAGACGAGTTATTAAGCCACTCAGATATTATTTCGCTTAATTTACCATTAACAAAGAGCACCGAGAACTTAATTGATAGTAAAGCGTTCTCAAAAATGAAAAGCAATTGCTATTTAGTTAATACCGCAAGAGGCGGCATTGTAAATGAAGAAGCGCTTTATCAAGCATTATTAAATCATACCATTGCTGGTGCTGCGCTTGATGTATTTAAGCAAGAACCGCCAACAGATAGAAAATTATTCAGCTTAGATAATTTCATTGCAACGCCTCATGCAGCTTGGTATTCAGAGCAATCTCAACAAGATTTAAAAAGAAAAGCGGCTGAAGAAGCAATCCGCTTAGCAAAAGGTGAAAAACCACTCTATTGTTTAAACAAATAAGAATATCTATCAATTACAGGATATAAAACATGAAAGCGATAATTTATAAAGGTCCAAATGATGTAGTTTGTGAGCAAACCGTTGAACCGGTAGTTAATGAAAATGAAGTATTAATAAAAGTAAGTCATGCGGGAATTTGTGGTTCAGATCTTAATATTTATTTAGGCGTACATCCTAGAGCCAAAGCACCATTAGTATTAGGTCATGAATTTTCAGGTTATGTCGTTAATGGCGATGAGCAATTACCAACTGGAACTAAAGTATGTGTACGCCCACTTATTTCTTGCGGTAAATGTTCTGCTTGTGAATCAGGTAATAGTCATGTCTGTAAAACACTTAATCTTTATGGCATTGATACCGCTGGGGGGATGGCTGAATATGTGAAAGTAGATAGAAGTAAAATTCATGTTTTACCAAATGATTTTCCGATGGATTTGGGGGCATTTGTTGAACCATTAGCTGTCGGTATTCACGCTGTAGCAAGAACACCTTTTAAAATAGGTGATAGCGTTGTTGTGTTTGGTGCAGGCACAATTGGCCTTTGTGTAGCAAGTGTTCTAAAACTAGCCGGCGCCAAACAAGTGATTGTTATTGAAACCAATGATTTTCGCATTAATTTAGCTAAAGATCTCGGTTTTACGGTGATCAACCCGCAAAAAGATGATGTATTAAATACAGTATTAAAATTAACCAATCAAGTCGGTGCTGATATTGTTTATGACTGTGCTGCGCACCCAACTGTTGCTTTGCAATTAACTGATTTAGTCAGAGTTCAAGGTACGATTGAAATTGTTGGTTCATATAAAAAACCGACAGAATTTAAATTACTCGACATTGAGTTTAAAGAACTCAACATCATTGGTACCAGAGTGTATGAAGCAAGGGATTTTGAAACTGCAATCCAATTCATACAACAAGATTTTCCATATAAAAAATTACTCACCATATTGCCTCCAGAGGAAGCAAAACAAGGATTTGCTAATGCTTTAACCGGTGAAAACGTAATTAAAACAATATTTAAATTTTCTGATTAATAAGATTATAAATTTAAGGTATACCATTATGAAAAATAAAAACCCTTTTGACTTAACCGGTAAAAACGCCATTGTGACAGGAGCCTCTCGCGGAATAGGTAAATCTCTAGCAATGAGCTTAGCTAATGCCGGCGCTAATATTATTATCATTGATGTTGCTCGTGATGAACAAACTGAGTTAGCGATAAAACAATATAACGTATCTTGTGAAACGATTATATTTGACCTAGCTAACTTTGACAAATATGAAAATCTTATTTCAGATATCATAAAAAAATATCAACATATTGATATTTTAATCAATAATGCAGGTATACAGCGTCGTCACCCTTCCGTTGATTTTCCGAAAAATGATTGGGATCTCGTCATTAATATTAATATGAATGCAGTATTTTTTATGTGTCAACAAGTGGGTAAACACATGATTGAGCGAGGTTACGGAAAAATAGTCAATATTGCATCTTTACTGGCTTTCCAAGGCGGTTATACCATCCCGGCTTATACAGCTGCTAAATCGGCAGTGGCTGGTTTTTCAAAATCACTATCCAATGAATGGGCATCTAAGGGGATTACCATCAATTGTATCGCCCCTGGTTATATTGCTACAGAAATGAATACGGCATTGATGAATGACGAAACGCGTAATCGTCAAATTCTAGAACGGATTCCGGCCGGACGATGGGGAAATCCTGAGGATTTAGGAGGTACCGCAGTATTCTTATCCTCTAGTGCATCTGATTATATCAATGGTTTTACCATTGCTGTTGATGGTGGATGGTTAGGTAGATAGTCGCTTTTTTAAATTAATTTTATCTTAATTATTGATTAACAACAATAATTAAGATGTCTAGGAGGACATTATGATTATTGGCAATATTGAACATCTTGAGTTAATCCCTTACTTACCAAATAAACTCAAACATGCAATAGAAACAGTAAAAAAAGAGGTCAATGATAATACAGAAAATGGACGTTATACCATTGATGGTGATGATGTTTTTTACATGGTTTCAGAAACCTTATCGAGAACTCAAGAAGAAGGTAAATATGAATATCATGCTAAATATATTGATATTCAAATTGTATTGTCTGGACAAGAAGGTATGGCAATATCTACGCTTCCACCTCATTCTGAGGTAATTGAAGATAAACTAATTAATGGGGATATTGCATTTGTAAAAGCGCCAGTAGAAGAAACAATGTTTGTTATGCAACCTAAGGATTTTGTCATTTTTTATCCTAAAGAAGTACATAAACCACTGTGTATTGTTGGCGGCAAAACAGAAAAAATTCGTAAAGTGGTTGTTAAAGTCGCTATAGATTGACTTGTAACTAATTGTAACAATAACTAAAACAGGTTCATATGACTTCACCTGATTTGGTTATTTAGATTATCAACAATACCTGATAAGGAATAGTGATGAGTATAAATATCGCGGTAATCGGAGAGTGCATGATTGAACTCTCAATTAAAGATAATTTAACAACTAGAAGTTTTGGTGGAGATACTTTAAACACCTCTGTTTATTTGTCCCGTTTATTTCCCAATGATCAAACCGCTATTCATTATGTCACCGGGCTTGGTATTGATCCATTTAGCCAAGAGATGTTAGAACAATGGCAAAAAGAGAACATCAAAACCGATCTTATTCAACGATTAGATAATAAAATACCGGGATTGTACGCCATTATGACTGATAGTAATGGTGAGCGATCATTCTATTATTGGCGTAATGATGCTGCGGCAAAGTTTTGGTTAAAAACGGAACAAACTGAACAGATCTGTGAAGAAATAACCACATTTGATTATATTTACTTAAGTGGAATTAGTATTGCCATTTTAGATGAATACAGCATAGATAGACTGATTGAATTATTGGAAAAATTTAAAGCCAATGGCGGTAAAGTGATTTTTGATAATAACTATCGCCCTCGATTATGGCGTAGTCAGGAATATGCCCAAAATGTTTATTCTAAAATTCTTTCTTATACCGATATAGCATTTTTGACGCAGGATGATGAACAGTTACTTTGGGGCAATACCCACTATCAAGATAGTATTATTCGTAGTAAAAAGTTAAATGTTTCTGAAATTATTATCAAAAGAGGAAGTGAAAGCTGTATAGTCGAAACCTTAAATGAACGTGTAGAAGTACCAGCTAATGTTATTACTAAAGATAAAATCGTTGATACTACTGCCGCCGGTGATTCATTTAGTGCCGGTTATTTATCCGTTCGATTAAAAGGTGGAACAATTGAAGATGCAATCCAAAAAGGCCACGATTTAGCGGGAACCGTTATTCAATATCGAGGAGCCATCATTCCTCCTGAAGCTATGAATAATTTAATTTAAACGATAAACGTTTTAACAATAAAATGAAAACCACCTAATCAGGTGGTTGCAATATATCCTAATCTGGAAGAAATTGAATTAGTCGTCTCTTTTAATAAAGAGGCGCATTTTTTGATTTGGTTTTGCATCCGATGACTTGGGCCAGTAATACTTAATGCTGCAACGACATCATTGCTGTAATTAAAAATACCTGATGCTACGCAAATAAGTCCTTCTTCAACCTCTTCCCAATCATAAGCAATATTTTCTCGGCGAACTTCATCTAAAATATCATAAAGCTTTTGGGTATCTGTTATGGTGTTTTTAGTATGTTTTAATAGTGGAGAAAGCAATACCCTATCGATCTCTTGTTGAGATTGATGTGAAAGTAATATTCGACCTAATCCGGTACAGTATGCTGGGCGCATATGGCCTAAATTGGAGCTGGTGTGAATAGCATTATTCCCTTCACTCTTATATAAATAGACAACATTACCGCTATTATAGACCCCTAAAAAACAGGTTTCATTTATTGTATTTGAAAGTGATTTGATAAATGGAATAACAACATCAACAATATTAACATTTACTAAACCTGATATACCTAGTTCAAGTGATTTGAACCCTAATGTATATTTATCTGATTTTTCATCAAAAAAAACATATTCTCGATCAAGTAATGTTTTTAATATCTTCTTAATAATAATTTTGTTTAGTTTGGTTGCTTCAATGATTTGATTAATTGTCACACCTGCAGCGCAATTACTGATCACATCTAAAACAGAAATAGCCTTATCAATTGCAGATGTTGCTTCTTTTTGAATCATAATTTTAAACCTTTATAAAATAGCCACCAATTAATCCACATGTCGATCACATTAATTTTTCTCTTTTAGTTCGATGGAAATTAATGATGAAATATTTTTTAACTCATTAATAATTAGCTCTTTTTTCTGTATAATTCTAAAAGAAGACCCCGCAACACTAATTGCCCCAACAACTTTATTTTGTTTTATGAAAATAGGAACTGCAATACAAGTTAATCCTTCTTCCACTTCTTCATCATCCATGGAATAACCGTCAATACATACTTTGGCTAAACTGTTGTGAATCATTTCACGATCGATAATGGTTTTGTCTGTAAATTGAACTAAGGGACGGCTCAACACTTTATTAATTTCAACTAATGGTTGGTAAGCTAATAATGATTTGCCAAGTCCTGTACAATAAACTGGCATCCGGCTTCCTATATGTGAATTAGTTTTAACAGCAAGCTCTCCCTCTGCTTTATATAAATAAATAACACTTCCGTCATGATAGACGGCAAGAAAACACGTTTCATTAATTTTTGAAGCCAATTTTTTTAAAAAAGGAATTGATATACCGACCAGAGAGATATTCATTAATCCCTTTACACCTAATTCAAAAGCTTTGACATCTAAAGAATATTTTTCAGTATTCGCATCATAACTAAGATATTGTCTTTTTTTTAGAGTATCTAAAATTCTAAATACTGTTGTTTTTGCCATTCTGCTTAATTTGACAATTTCAGCTAAAGAAATGCCTGATGAATAATGGCTAACTATTTCAAGCAAAGTTAAGGCATTATCTAAAGTGGATTGTTGTTTTTGAAATGACATTTATTAAACTCCACACCATAATATTATCTATCCAATAGATTGATTAAAAACAATACAGTAAATAATTAAGATGCACTTTAAAAAGGGAATTTTTAGAATACAGTTTTTATCTAATTATATGTATACATTAAGCTTCGCGGCTACATATTACTAGAATAATCATTTTTTTTCTATTAATTCAAAAATATCTTTAGTATTTTGTATAATTAATAAATTTTCATAAAAATTACAATTTATTATCTTTAGTTATCATTGCAAATTTAATTAATGCGATACAATGCTCAAAAAATAACAAAAAAGAAAGGAAGAAAAGATTGGCAAAATTCTTTAGATTCAAATATATCGTTAGCTCGATTGCCATTTTAGTTGTGCTTTATATTGGAAAGTTAATTTTTTTTCCTTCACAGCAGGCTATTAATTATATTACGTCACCAGTAACTAAAGGAAATGTCGAGAAAACAGTTCTTGCTGATGGCACGATAAGTGCTTTTAAACAAGTTAGCGTAGGTGCGCAGGTTTCTGGACAAATTAAAAAACTGTATGTTGAACTTGGCGATGAAGTTAAACAAGGTGATATGATTGCTGAGATTGATGATCTTAAGCAAAGCAATGATCTTAAACAATCCGAAGCGTCGCTTAATAGCCTAGAAGCACAGCGAACGTCAAAGAGAGCTAAATTAGTCAATTATCAATTAACTTATGAACGCCAATTAAAGTTGGTTAAAAAAGGAGTTGGTGTCCAATCAGATTTAGATTCTGCAAAAGCCGATCTTGATGCGATTAAAGCCGATATTGCAGCCCTTGATGCTGATATTGTTAGTGCTCAAGTGGCAGTTGATACAGCAAAAGTCAATTTAGGTTATACCAAAATACGGTCGCCTATTGATGGTGTTATTGTCGCCATTCCAGTAGATCAGGGACAAACGGTAAACTCGGTACAAAGTGCGCCGACTATCGTTAAAGTGGCCCAACTGGATAAAATGACCATTGAAGCGCAAATTTCAGAAGCCGACGTTATTGGTGTTAAAAAAGGTATGCCGGTTTATTTCACAATTTTGGGACAACCCAATAAGCGTTTTGATGGATTAACATTGAGAGCGATAGAACCGGCACCAGATTCAATTAATACTGAAAGTTCGACTTCAACCTCATCATCTACCACCAAAAGTGCAATTTACTATAATGGATTGTTGGATGTTGATAATCCTGATCATATTTTACGAATTTCAATGACGGCTCAAGTGTATATTGTTTTAGCTGAAGCGAAAGATGTACTCAATATTCCTTCCCAAGCCATTCAAAAAAATATAGACAATAATAAAGCCATTGTTTATGTGATTGATAAATCCAATAATATTGAAGAACGTGAGGTTAATTTAGGTATTAATAATAATATTAATGTTGAAATTAAATCTGGTTTAAAAGAAGGCGAAGTTGTCGTTGTTAGTAGCGCAAATGGCGCAACATTTAATCCAAATAGTAAAGGACCAAGGATAAGATTCTAAAATGACCAATACGCCATTAATAAAACTCGAGAATATAATTCGCGAATTTCCTGCTGGAGATTCTACAATACAAGTTCTTAAAGGTATCAATTTAACCATCAATGCTGGTGAAATGGTAGCAATTATTGGTGCTTCTGGCTCAGGTAAATCGACATTAATGAATATTCTTGGCTGTCTAGATAAGCCATCTAGAGGAACTTATTCAATAAATGGGCGAACCACCAGTCAATTATCACCTGATGAATTAGCCGAGTTACGTCGTGAACATTTTGGTTTTATCTTTCAACGTTATCATTTATTAACCGCATTAACTGCACAAGGTAATGTAGAAATACCCGCAATCTATGCCGGCGTTACCAATGAACAACGGCAAGGCCGAGCAGCTAACATATTAGCACGTTTAGGCCTCGCTGATAAAATAAATAATAAACCTAATCAATTATCTGGTGGACAACAACAACGAGTCAGTATTGGCCGCGCGTTAATTAATGGCGGACAAATTATCTTAGCTGATGAGCCAACGGGTGCGCTTGATCGTAAAAGTGGTCTAGAAGTCATGGCTATTTTACGAGAGCTGCACCAACAAGGTCATACTGTCATTATTGTTACTCATGATCCAAACATTGCTCAAAGTGCCGAGAGGATTATTGAAATTAGTGATGGTAATATTATTTCTGATTCAATTAATCCCAATTACTCATCTGATCAAGTTGCTAATCGACAAGTTAAGCAAATCGAAATAACCAAAACTCAAGATAATTTTTCAGCTAAGTATTACCGTTTTCGTGATGCGTTTAAAATGGCAATATTATCTATGTTGTCACAACGATTACGAACGTTTTTGACTATGCTTGGGATTATTATTGGTATTGCCTCTGTGGTATCTATGGTTGCTTTAGGCGAAGGAACAAAACAGAAAATACTATCCAATATTAATTCGTTAGGCACAAGTACCTTAGAAATTTATGCCGGTAGCGGTTTTGGTGATCGTAACGCAGATAAAATCACGACATTACGTTCCTCAGATGCTGATTTTCTTGCGCAACAAAGCTTTGTTCATAGTACGACCCCAAATCTTTCCACTAGCGTCTATTTTCGAATAAATAATTTAGCCGTAACCGGAACGGTAAATGGTGTAGGTGAACAATTTTTTGCCGTACGAGGCTATACCATTAGTCAAGGAATAGCCTTTAATCAAGAGGCAGTAAACGCATCAGCTCAAGAAGCCGTAATTGATGAGAACACCGTTAAAAGGCTGTTTAGCGATCAAAATCCAGTAGGCAAAATTCTCATGGTTGGTCAATTACCGGTTAGAATCATCGGAGTTGCCACTAAACAACAGCAAGGATTTGGTAATAACGAAAGTCTTAATATTTGGTTGCCTTACACCACAGTGATAAATCGTATGGTAGGGCAAACATCATTAAAAAGTATTACCGTTCGAATAAATGATAATATTGATTTAAGTATAGCGGAACAAGCGATTAATAAAATTATGCTGCAACGCCATGGAACTAGAGATTTCTTTATTTTTAATTCCGATAGTATCCGAGAAACCGTCAATTCATCAGCTTGGGTTTTAACTTTGCTGATCTCAACTATTGCTTTAATTTCTCTTGTTGTTGGTGGTATTGGGGTAATGAATATTATGCTGGTATCTGTCACAGAAAGAACGCGAGAAATTGGTGTTCGTATGGCAGTTGGTGCTCGTTCGAGTGATATTTTGCAACAATTTCTTATTGAGGCGGTGTTAGTTTGTTTAATTGGTGGTACATTAGGGATTATTTTGTCATTTGCGATCGGTTTTATTTTTAATTATTTAGTTACCGCATTTGCCATGAGTTTTTCTATCGTTTCTATTATCGCTGCATTTAGTTGTTCAACTATGATTGGTATTATTTTTGGCTATGTTCCAGCAAAACGAGCAGCAAAACTTGATCCAATTTATGCACTAGAAAGAGAATAAAAAAACTTCGTTAAAATAAAATCCCTTTGTGCTATTAACTACAAAGGGATTTTCAATTTTTCTTAATAAACGGTTAAAAACTTGAACGGCTTATTTTTTTGCTTCGCCTTCAGTTTCTTTATTATTCTCTATCTTAATATTCGGATCTAAATCCACTAAATAGGCTGTTACTCTCGCATAATCGTTTACATAATCAGTGGAATTATCGGTATTAAGGCCACGGGAATTCACAAAAAACTTACGATTAACAAAAACTGTAGGAATTGATCCAGGACGTAATTGCTTAATTGCATCAGATTGTTGAGCCATAAACGCCTTAAATAAGAAATTTTGTTTAGTTTTATCGAACTTTTCGGCATCAACACCTAAGTCAGCAAAGACGGCTTTGATATCATCAGCGGTTTTTATTTTACGTTCGGTTTGTATCGCTTTATAAA
Organism: uncultured Gilliamella sp.; assembly: GCA_946480175.1. Classification (GTDB taxonomy): domain Bacteria; phylum Pseudomonadota; class Gammaproteobacteria; order Enterobacterales; family Orbaceae; genus Gilliamella. Next base: position 4,360 of record CAMLIK010000020.1, on the reverse strand, counting down.
GTGCATCAGATACTTTATCTTCAATACCTAAAATGTTAGCAACCGCCCATGCTTCAGCTAGCTCTTTCGCTAAAGGACCAAAATCTTCTAAATGATAACGTCTAAATTTCGTATCCTTTGGTAATGCTTTAGCAATCGCATCTGGTGCATGATATTCGCTTTCAAATTTAAAACAACTAGGGCAGTTAAATGAGAAAAATTCTACAACTTCTTTATCTGGAGAGGGTTCTAATGGTAAAGCAAAATATTGTTTATCTAGTTCAATTGGCGCTGCTTGAGGGGCTGTACTTGCTGTGGTCGTATTATTTTTAGTATCTGCTGGTGCTTCTTGCGCAAAACAAGTTATAGAGCTTAGTAATACTCCAATAGCAATAAGCGTTTTTTTCATTTAGTTCATTCTCCTTATTCTTTAATAATTCCGCGAGCTTTCAATAATGCTGATTTAAAATCATCTTCATAATCTTTCTTTAATCCAGGTATGGCTTCATTTTTATCTGAATTACGCATTTTTAAATGATAAATTAAAACTTCATCACTTAGATCTTTTAAATCACCATCAAAACCAGCTTCTTTACCCAATTTATCTAATAGCTGTAATAAATTGAGATCCGAATCGTTTTCCCAAGCTGGTTGTAATAACTCGATTAACTCATCAATACGATGACATTTCATAATAACTACCTTTTTAATTATTCAACTAAATTTAAGATGATGATATAAACCTTTATGTTAATCCTAACATTGCAATATATATTAAAAAGATTCTAATATATACTTGACTTTAATTCTAAATAGTGCATTTAGAAAGATTCATAAACGAATATATTTTATGCCTAAAAAATAACTTTGCTATATAGTAATGTTATTTTGTTTTTTGGCAATGTAAAAGAGGAAGAATTTATGGAAAAACTGCCTATTACTGCCATTATTTTAGCGGGTGGGCAAAGTAACCGTATGAATGGTGTGGATAAAGGGTTGATGTTATTAGCTGGAAAACCGCTTTTTCAACATGTCATTAATCGAATTAAACCACAAGTCGATTTGTTAATGGTTAATTGTAACCGTCATGTTGATCAATATCACTCGCTAGGTTATCCAGTATTTTGTGATGATTTGAAGGGATTCTTAGGACCTCTTTCCGGAATTTATAGTGGTTTATTACGCAGCACTACCACTTGGAATTTATTTGTTAGTTGTGATACTCCTTTTTTACCCAATGATCTTATCGTTCGTTTAGTAAAATTTACCGCAACTCATCAAGCTATCTATCCGTTTGATGGGGGAAAGGACCACCCAACCATTTTATTAATTAATAAATCCATTACCCCACAATTAAAAAATTATTTAGAAGAAGGCAATCGCAAACTGATGTTATTTTTACAGCAAATTAATTCAATTGCTGTTGATTTTAGTGACAAACCAGCTAGTTTTACCAATATTAATACCGTTGAAATGCTCGAAAGTGCCAGTTTTGCAATTAAAGCCAATATTTGAGCCTTAAAAAAACATCTAAAGTAGTAATAAATCGATGATTTTGAGAATTAAAAACCCTGTTCCTCAACTTTTTTATATTACTGTTTAGTTTTTCTGATTAGATCGTTGCAAAACTAAGCAGATGTAAGTGGGATTTTCAGTGATTTTATGCTTCAAAAACCCCATTCCTCAATTTTTAGCTCATAAATCAATTGCTAAATAAAAACGTGCTATTATTTGTTAAGCAATTTCTTTAGCTGTTTAGCAAAGTTGTCTATTTCAACTTCCTGTGTTGACCATGAAGTACAAAAGCGTAAACAAATGTGGGCTGGATCACTTTGTCCTAAATTATCCACGGCATAAAGCGAAATAATTTTTTTGGCTAGTTGATTTGGTAGATTAACAAATAGTTGATTGGTTTGTGGTTTTGCTGCAAAGGTAAATCCTTCGTGTTCAAATAAGCTACTTAGTTTTTCAGCCATAGCATTACTATGTTTACCTAATGAAAGATAGAGATCATTTTGCATAAACGCTTTAAACTGTACGGCTATAATCCAACTTTTTGCTAGTATCGCTCCTTTTTGCTTCATATTAAACCGGAAGTCATGATTGATAGCGTGATTATTAAATACCAACGCCTCACCTGCAAAAGCACCAACTTTAGTACCACCAATATAAAATACATCAGTATATTTAGCTAAGTCAGGGAAAGTAATATCATTATCTTTCGCACTTAATGCCATTGCTAAACGTGCACCATCCAAATAGAGATAAAGCTGATTATTTTGACAAAATTGATACAGTTTTTTCAGTTCTTGCTTGCTATATATAGTACCTAATTCGGTGGTATTAGAAATATAAACTAATTTCGGTTGAACCATATGTTCGTCACAATGATAATCTAAAACGGGTTTTATTAATTCCGGCGTTAATTTACCATCTTCGGTTTTAACTGTTACCACTTTATGCCCTGTCGCCTCAATAGCACCGGTTTCATGCACATTGATATGTCCGGTCTCGGCTGCAATCACTGCTTGATATGGTTTTAAAATATGGGAAATTGCCGTTAAATTGGTAATAGTTCCTCCTGCCATAAAATGGATATCGGCATCCGATGATTTTAATATTTGCCTAATATGATTGATGGCATCATTACAACAGTCATCTAAGCCATAACCACTCAATTTTTCATTATTGATATCGATAAACTCTTTTAATAATTGAGGGTGAACCGTTTGGTTATAATCATTTAAAAAATCGTACATACCATTACCTTTAATCTTGTATAAAATAATGTAATATTTGCACTTAAATATAACATGATAATGTTGAAAATCTATGAATAGTAAAAAAATTATTGGTATTACTGGATATAGCGGATGTGGTAAAACAACTTTACTAAAAAAGATCATCCCATTAATGGTTTTGCAAAATATTAAGGTAGGTTCATTAAAACATGCCCATCACGATATTGAGTTAGATATCCCTGGTAAAGATAGCTATGAGTTACGCAAAGCGGGAGCACAACAAACGATTATTGCCTGTGATAAGCGTTATGCATTGATTAAGGAAACACCAGATATTCCTGCCAATTTAAAAACCTTGATTAATCAATTTACCGATGTTGATGTCATTTTGGTTGAAGGATTTAAAGATGAACAAATGCCTAAAATTATGTGTCATCGAGAAAAAAACCAAAAACCATTATTTGTTGATGATTTTACCATCGCCATTGCTAGTGATGAGCCATTAATAACATCTTTGCCAGTATTAGATATCAATCAGCCAGAACAAATTGTGAATTTTATAAATAGTTATTTATTTAAATGTTAATATATCGTATCTTAATTAACTATTTTTTAACTAAAATTTCTAACTCATATTATCATTATGAAATTAACACTAAGAAAAACACTAAGCATCACCGTAAAAATCCTGATAGGATTAATGCTTCTCTCTGTTTTTCTCGTTCTCATAATGCGATGGATTAATCCTTTTGGTACTATGTTAATGGTGGAAAGGAAGATCACCCACTGGAATACTACTCAACAGCGGACATGGAAGGATTGGGATCAGATTTCAGATAATATTAAAATTGCTGTTATTGCCGCTGAAGATCAAAAGTTTGCTGATCACTGGGGCTTTGATTTTAAAGCCATTAACCGCGCATTAATTCATAATCAAAAAAATAAAAAAATCCGTGGCGCCAGCACCATAACTCAACAGGTGGCAAAAAATATTTTTTTATGGCCATCGCGAAGTTGGATCCGTAAAGGTATTGAGTCATGGTTTACGGTTTGGATTGAGCTTATTTGGTCAAAACAACGCACACTTGAGATTTATTTAAATAGCGTTGAATGGGGGGAAGGGATCTTTGGCATTGAAGCAGCCTCTCGTCGCTATTTTAATGTCAGTGCAAATCAATTAACGCCATATCAAGCGAGTTTACTAGCTGCGACACTACCAAATCCAAGAAAATGGAGCCCTATCAATCCGGATGATAGGATACAAAAAAGAGCCGAATGGATTAGGGGACAGATGTCCAATTTAGGTGGCCAAAACTACCTTAAACAGCTAAAATAATATTATTGAATAAATTGTTTAATATATTCTGGTACCACTTGGCTGGCTGGGCCGTAAATTTTAGTTTGAAACAAATTTTCACCTAAACTTGGCTCTAAATTGAGTTCAACAGTTTTTACACCAAATTGATTCGCTATTTGCACAAAACCAGCCGCTGGGTAAACATTTCCTGATGTACCAATTGAAATAAAATAATCAGCATTAGAAAGTGCATCATAGATTTCATCCATATGTAGTGGCATTTCACCAAACCAAACAATGTGTGGACGAATTAAGTGGTTATCTTGATAAATTACATCATTAT
>CAMLIK010000019.1 GCA_946480175.1 uncultured Gilliamella sp. | reverse complement strand
CAGACATTACCGAAGAGTTCAATCTGCAAGGTAAGTATAATGGGTTTACTAAAGCAGACATGCACACTAATTGGTCAGGTGATTCTATGGATACAAAGGATGGGCTGATATGGATTAAAATATTTAATTCTTTTAAACCAGTTAAAGCGATCTATCTGAATGCGTACAAAGATTTATATGTGTATCATGACAAAGTATTTAATGGCAATGATTATCTTAATTGGTTTGCACACCATGAAGCTGATCCTTCTGATCCGAGCTATAGAGATGGATCAATTGATATATCAAATGTCAAAAATCCTGGTGAATTACACGCAATTTCATCAGGTTCAGTGTTCTTTGACAATCAACAATACTATAGTCTTGAAGAAAATTCACGAAGACTAGAAAAAAAGGAGTCTTCTGTCTATCTCAAACTACTTACTACAAAAGATGATATTGAAATCAGAAAGAAGCGAATTTTTATTGACGGGCAACAACTCAATACCGATAAATTTCAAGATGCTTCGATTTTTCTGGGATCAATTGTCGATATTATAAGTCCATGTGTGGAAATTATACTTCCAGCTTGCGGCTACGAATACCGTTCAAAACAGGATTATTATTACTTTTTTACAGATGGTAAAAAAGTTTATACTTATATCAATCCCGGAGAAAATCAAAAACCAAAAGTGCTGGATAACGTTTCTCCTCGAAATCTCAAGGTAAACGATTTCGACACGTTACTAGAACTACGAAATATCGTTATTAAACCCTAATGCAGCATTCAACTAAATTTGGAAATAGTTTTAAGTTATTGTTAATAATATGTGTTTAAATTCAGAAGGCGAAATAACGCTAAGACGGTAATAATCATTTTTTGTATTAGAGAGGTTCAATATAAGCAATAACGACAGCTATGGATTGCCTCACCTATCATAATTAATCGAAGTAAATAACTACATAGCTTAATAATGACACAAATTATTTTTTCATTGACATTCACAAGTAGCAATTGACCAAATCGCAATCATATTTATTATGATTGCGATAACGGGTAATTCTACCTGCCGATAAACTGACTGCAATATCAATGCCTAATGCCTCACGATTAAAGTCATCAATAACATTAAAGGTTCTAAATCGGCGGTGGTTTTGAGAACTATCACTCATAAAATCCATTGACCAACATTCTCCCAGACGACTTGGAACTGATAATGGTTGTGGATTACGTTGGGGCAATCGTTTATTTCGTTTAGAGCGAATGTTGAGTTTTAACTGACAATAAACCTGATAAACCCGTTTATGATTTCACGTATATCCCAGTTTCCTGATTCGATGAAAACACTTAGGAAATCCCCAACGTAGCTAGAAATATTTAAGTGTTAAGCAAAATTCAACGACCTCCTTATTTAAACAACTAATTAACTTTTCGCTCTTCTGTTGGTGTGATCCCAAAAGTTTTTTTATAAAGAGTAGTAAAATGAGTACTGTTTACAAAACCACATAGTAATGATATTTCTGTAATAGTCATATCACTTTCTCTAATCTTCAATCGTGCTGACATTAACCTTAATCGTTTAATGTAATTTTCAGGAGTTAATCCAGTCGCTTGTTTAATATGCCTAAACATTGTCCGGGTTGTTAAATGAAACCTTTGCGCTATATCGTTCCAATTATATTCATTAAAACAATTTTCTTGAAGATGATTGAGCAAAAGGTGGAGTTTGAAACGAGTGTTATTTTTTTGTGATTGTTGCTTGTATTGTTTAATGATAATCAGTAATTTAAAAAACAGATACTCACGGTGCTCAATTGAGTTATCTAAATTAAATAATTGATTAATAACTATATTACACTCCTTATGGATGACAGGGGCTAACCAAATATAAGAACCTAAATCACTAGCTGAAATAGGTTTTAACAACTCTTCCATATTTTTTAAAAAAGTAAAATGCTGATTAGGATTAATCAGGATATTAGTCAACTTTAATGTGCCAAGGTCATCATAAAAATGATAATCATGATTTCTAACTAAAAATACATCACCTTGTTGAATAAATAATGGCTTACCATTAATAACATGTAAGCCATGGCCCTGCTCAACAATGACTAATTCATCAAATTCATGATTATGCTCACTACCATTGTCTTCAGGATCGCTTTTATATAGCGCTAATTTATCTAATTTATGATTAAAATAAGTATCAATTTTCAAAGTATTCATATTTATCAATCCTTACAACGACAACCTATTAAGGTATTGCGCTTAATAAAAGATAATTTTTATCTAATCTATAAACACAATAAAGTAATCAAGCATGAGATAAAAAATAATATTCTCAGAAATGTGAACTCGCTCGGTCTAAGCTTTTTAATATTGCCACTTATAGGTGCAATCTGGCAGTATCTTGGTAGCTAGCCTTTGTTTTGCCTAGCTATACTCCTAAACGTTTTCTATAGGAGAAGAATATGGCACAAGCAATTCAAAAAAACGTTAATGCAATTATGATAAAAAATAATGCATTCATTCTAAAAGCTGAGCAATTACAACCAGTAATCCATCAAAACAAGATTACTCCCCAAAATATCATCTCTGTCATTAATGATCTGAGTGCTTTTCATAATTGCTCATCACAAGTTGTTAGTGATGCAGAGCATTATTTGCATCAAAGTTTTCATTCAGGCGATAGTTTCATCATTGATTTTGGCCAGCATAATGTTGGATATCTCTCTTTCCTATGCGAATCTATCGGCAGCCCACCCGATGCACCAGCGCATATAAAATTAACTTTTGGTGAAACACTCTGCGAAATGGCAGAACGATTTGATCAATACCAAGGTTGGCTTAGCAAAAGCTGGTTACAACAGCATGACGAATATATTGATGTTTTACCCACTAAAATCAACTTAACTCGACGCTACTGTTTTCGTTATTTAAAAATCGACATTGTCTCGCTTTCGCCTAAATATCGGATCTTATTTAAAGAGATAACCTTTAACACAGTTAGTTCGGCACCAGAAATCTGTCTAACTTATCAATCACAAGATCCGCAATTAGCTAAGATAGATCAGGTATCCATACATACACTACGAAACTGCATGCAAGACGTCTTTGAAGATGGTCCAAAAAGGGATCGAAGATTATGGTTAGGCGACTTGCGTTTACAATCCCTAGTTAATAACGTCACGTTTCAACACTACGATTTAGTTCGTCGCTGCTTATATCTCTTTGCAAGCCATCGTCGTGAAGATGGCATGGTCTCAGCTAATATATTTGTAAAACCCGATATCATTGGTGATGATACTTTCTTATTTGACTACTCGCTCTTATTTGTCGATGTGCTTTATGACTATTTTAATCAAACTAATGATATACAAACAGTTACCGATCTTTGGCCTATTGCATTACAACAAATTGAAATAAACCTAAACCGCTGTGATTCACAAGGATTAGTGACTGATAGTGATGATTGGTGGTCATTTATTGATTGGCACGAAAAACTCAACAAACAAGGTGCTTCTCAAGGTGTTTTAATCTACTGTTTAGACAAAGCTTGTCAACTCTCACACCATTTTCAACCCGACATAACCGAAAAACTGAGCCAGAAATTAGCTTTGGTTAAACGAGCAGCATACACATTATGGGATGAGAAAACCGGTTTTTACGTCAGTGGTAAACAAAAACAAATTAGTTATGCCACGCAAATCTGGATGATTTTAGCGGATATTGGCGATTTAGCCCATCAACAAAAATTATTATCCCAATTAATAACCACGCCACCTGAAATAGGTATGAACACCCCTTATTTACGTCATCATTACATCTTAGCGCTATTCAAAGTAGGCATGAAACAACAAGCCATCAATGAGATTAAAGCATATTGGGGAAAAATGGTTGAATTTGGTGCTGACACATTTTGGGAATTGTTTGATCCAAACAACCTTAATTACTCGCCGTATGGCAGCAAAATCATCAATAGCTATTGTCATGCATGGAGTTGCACTCCCGCTTGGTTTATTCGACAAAATAAACTTTAACTGCAAAATTAATAAGGAATAAAAAAATGGTCAATTCATTATTTTCGCTCTGGCGACAACGTATAGGTTATGGAATTGCCGACTTATCTTGTAACTTAGTCTGGCAATTAATTTCATTATATCTGATGTATTTTTATACGGATGTAATGGGGCTTCCTGCCTACTATGTAGGCATCATGTTTTTAGTCACTCGTCTGGTTGACGGTGTTGCTGATGTATTAATGGGTTTAGTTATCGATAATACCTCAACACGTTGGGGGCGTTGTCGTCCATGGTTATTAATCGGGGCAATTCCATTTGGTATATTGTGTATTTTAGTCTTCTATGTTCCTGATTTTGGCACAACAGGTAAATTAATCTATGCCTTTATCACCTATCTATGTCTCTCATTTATCTATACCATCGTCAACATTCCTTTCAGTGCCATGTTGCCATTTTTAACCTCAGATTCATTAGAACGAACAACCTTATCATCAGTAAGAATTTTGTTAGGCTCCTTAGGATCAACTATTGTCGCAGTTGCAACATTGCCTTTAGTTGCGACCTTAGGCAAGGGTGACCAAACGCATGGCTTTTTATTTACGGCTATTATTTTTGGGATTATTGCTACTTTCTTTTTAATTGTAAGTTTTAAAAATGTTGAAGAGAAAATAACTATACAACAAGAGCGAATGACTTTAGCTCGAGCATGGAAAGGGTTAAAAGACAATACGCCGTGGAAAATCTTCGCAGCCAATATCTTTTTAATGTGGGGGGCATTTTTTTTACAAACTGGATCGTTGGTCTATTTTTTTAACTATTACGTTGAAAGTGAAAACATTACCGCCATTATTGCCGGAATATCAACTTTCGTCCCCTTAATTGGTACGCTTACCGTTCCATTGTTAGCCAATTATATGAAAAAACGTCATGTTTACCTTTTCTCAAGCACTATCAACCTAATTGGTATGGGAATAATGATGTTATCGGGCGTTAACCATACTTGCCTTATCATCGGGGCAGTTATCTTATCTTTAGGCGCTGGTCAACGTATGGCTATCTACTTTTCCATGCAGGCCGATCCTGTTGATTATGGGGTGTGGAAGACCGGTATCAATACTGCTGGGATCTTAACTTCAATCAATGGCTTTTTAGGTAAAGTAGCAATGGCAGGTGCGGGGGCGATTATTGGTTTCTTACTCTCATCCGGTGGTTATGTTGCTAATGCGATTCAAGTTCCGAGTGCGCTTTTTGCAATTAAACTCTGCTATTTATATCTACCGGCTATTCTAATTATCGCATCGATGTTTTGGATCGCTAAGTTCTACAAACTTGATGATAGTTACGCTTCAATTCGAGCGGAGCTTGATGCCAGAAGCCAAAATTCTAGTGATGACAAATAAGCTGACTAACTCTACTTTAAAAGGAAATAACAATGAAATTAAAAATAATTGCCGGAGTCTGCTGTTTCTATTCTTTATTAGCATCAGCATCAATTGAATGGCAGACCGATCAAGGTACACTTAAATTTTATGGTGATGTGGAATTTAATATAGATGCTGCAAGCAAAAAAAAGCAGTTAACCTCACTTAGGACATCGGCAAATAAAGATTTTGATGCTAGCGATACAGAACAGTGGGATATCAATGGCCGCATTTTATTCGGCATGGATGGAAAAAGAGAATTAGAAAATCGAAACTATGCTGGATTCTCGGTACAACCACTAGCTGATTTGAGCGGTAAAGTTAATTTAGATGATGCTAGTTTTTATTTTGGCAGAAAAGATGATTGGCGTTTAAGAATCGGCCGTTATGAAGCTTATGACATGTTCCCACTTGGGCAAGATACCTTTATCGAATACTCCGGTAACACCGCAAACGATCTCTATAGCGATGGCTTTGGTTACATTTATATGCTAAAAGAGGGTAGAGGGCGTAGTAGTAACGGCGGTGCCATCGAATTAACTAAAGAATTAGGTGCGGTGAATTTACAAGTTAATGCAATGGTAAAAGATGGAACATCCTTATTTGCTAATAACCGGTATCATGGTTATAAATTGCATAAAGATAAAAACGTCGTTTACCTACGTCCAATCATTTCCTACCGAACTAATGATCTCTCTGTAGCCATCGCCATGGAACGCAATGTAGTTAATAATGCTTATGGCTATCATGATAAAAATGATAAATGGCATGATCAGTCTAAACGCCATGGCTATGGCCTTACTATGAGCTGGAATAGTGAAGGAGACTTCGATAAATCATTCGATGGGTTACTTCTCAATAGCAGCATTTCGTATTTAGATGCCGAACAAGAAAGAGATTTTACAGCAGGTATAAACGGTATTTGGCAAAGGCTTGGTCTTGGTTACATTTATGCTGCCAATGATATTAAAGCCTTCAATACCAATTACCAAGGCGATGGTGAAATTTATGCTAAAGGTAAATATAAATTACATACTATTAATGCTTCATACTTAATTCCGAATGTGATGGATATGGATAACTTTAATATCTACTTAGGTACGTATTTATCTAGACTGGAACGTGATGATAAACAAGGCGGTGGTAATGATAATCGTTATGGGGTAAGGGTTCGCTTTAAATATTTCTTCTAATTAATACTAATTAAATTAAAATTCCATCCCAAGTAAAAATTGAGCTCACTTTACTTGGGGGAATGCAAAAAGGCGTCACGCATTAAAAGAGCACAAAAAACACCAAATTATCAATAATAAAAACCGGGATCAAAATGGCAATTGACCATTTCATATAACCGAAAAAGCTTGGCATAGTGATTTTATGTTGGCAAGCGATGGTTTTCACCATAAAGTTAGGTGCATTACCAATATAACTTAGAGCGCCCATAAATACCGAGCCCATTGAAATGGCCAGTAACGTGTTTTCGAAGGTAGTCATTAAGCTGGCGGCATTACCGGATGCTAAATTAAAAAAGACCAGATAAGTTGGTGCATTATCTAAAAATCCGGATAATAATCCAGATAACCAAAAATACATGCTATTTATTGGTGTACCGTGTTCACTTGTCACCATCGAAACCACTGAAGCCAAAGCACCCTGATCACCTGCACGTAAAATCGCTAACACAGGCACAATAGTAATAAAAATACCGATAAATAATTTAGCCACCTCTTTTATCGGATCCCAATTAAATTCGTTACCAGCTCGGACTTGTTTCGGCGTCATCACAATAGAGATAAGCGTAATTGCAATAAAAAGAGCATCACGAATAAGATTTTGTAATGCTATTTGTGATCCTAACAGCGTAAAATATAGCGACGAATGCCATACGCCAGACAATAGCACACTAGCAATAATAGCGACTAATAACACAAGATTTTTTAGACCATATATCTTAACGGGTTCCGCGCTAATTGTGTTATTAATGACACCATACTGCTTAACATAATAGTACCTATCGATAAAATAATAGATGATTAGCAGTAAACCTGATGTCAGCACAACTGGCAATAACATATGCTTAACAGTCCAGAAAAAATCAACGCCTTTTAAAAAACCAATAAATAACGGAGGATCACCTAAAGGGGTTAATCCGCCACCAATATTGGCAACTAAAAAGATAAAGAAGATCACGGTATGCACTGCATATTGTCGCTGGCGATTAGCTCGAAGTAATGGTCGAATCATCAACATCGCAGCGCCAGTCGTTCCCATAATAGAGGCAAGAACGACTCCGACCGCTAATAAAATAACATTTGATTTTGGGGTACTGATCTTATCACTCTTAATAAGAATGCCGCCAGAAACCGTAAACAGCGTCAAAAGTAGCAATATAAAAGGAATATACTCCTCAATAATGGCATGTACCGTTAACTCGATCGTGGTGAATAATCCAAAAGAGAATAATGCAGAGCCTAAAAATATAAACGTCCAAATAGCAACGATTTTGCCATAATGATAATGCCATAATCGGGCTAAAAACAGTGGGCATAAAGCGATTGATAATAAAATTCCTACAAACGGAATTGCCCAATACAATGATAACGCTTGTCCATTAAACTCGCTGGCATGTGAATTAAAAGACATTAGCATTAAACTAAAAATCGGTAATATCGAAAATGGTTTTAGATATTTCATTACGGTATTGTATAAATAGAAAGGAATAAATTATAACAAATCCAAAATAAATTTTGTATGATTCACCTACCGATAACGGTTATAAAAAAAGTTGAGGAACGGGGTTTTTGGAGTATAAAACCACTCGATTTTTTCACAAATTTGCTGAAAAACGCTATAATAGCCAGCAATTCATTATCTTGGATCATTCATGCAATCAATCAAAAAAACCGTTTTACATCCCCGCAATAAACATATTAATGGTTATCCATTTGATTTACTTATCAAAACATTACCCGAGCTAGCAAATTTTGTTAAACCTAATCAATTTGGTCGGGTGACGATTGATTTTGCTGATCCTATTGCGATTAAAACACTCAACAAAGCACTCTTATTGCACTATTATCAACTCTCGTATTGGGATATTCCTGACAATTATCTCTGCCCGCCAATTCCGGGACGCGCAGATTATATTCACTATTTGGCAGATCTCTTGGCGCAAGATAATCAAAATCAGACGCCTATCGGTAAGCGAGTTCGCATATTAGATATTGGTGTTGGCGCGAATATTATTTATCCGATTATTGGTTGTGCCGAGTATGGTTGGTCTTTTGTGGGGAGTGATATTAATCCTACATCCATCAAAGTTGCTTCGTTAATAGCCAAATCCAATGATCTATTAAAAAATACCCTACAATGTCGCTTACAACTTAACAGCGAAGCTATTTTTGAAAATATCATTCAGCCCAACGAGTTTTATCTAGCTAGCGTATGCAATCCACCTTTCCATCGATCTGAACAAGAAGCCCATGCTACGGCTTACACCAAACTACAAAAGCTAGGTAAAGTGAACTCTACTAAGAATAAAGTTATCCTTAATTTTGGTGGACAACATGCCGAACTTTGGTGCAAAGGGGGCGAAAGTGCATTTATTGATCGGATGATAACAGAGAGTATCAAATATAAAGAGCAATGCCTATGGTTTTCCTCATTAGTATCAAAAAAAGAATCGCTGAGTAATATAAAAAAACAACTGAAAAATGTAGCCGTAACTGAATACATAATTGTCTCAATGGCACAAGGTCAAAAATTGAGTCGTTTTGTCGCATGGACGTTTTTCGATCCAAAAGAGCGAAAAATGCAGATTCAAAGAGTTGAGCAAGGCACTTTTTGAAGTCCAAAAAATTAGTGAGAAGTAGTTTTTTTAAAAATCAAAATCCATCATCGCTAACCCTTTTTTTTAGCTTAAAATAAAATCAATAAAAATCATGGCATTAATAATTAGCTTAAAAAAAGGGTTTTTAAAATCAAAATTGCCCTTTGCCTTTTAGCAAACAATGTTTATAGTATGTTTTGTTCTAGTTTAATGCCGTGTAGGTAGTTTAGAAATATAGTTAAAATAGTAAATAAAAATAGAAAAAGTGGGTGAACAGCCCACTTTATTTTGAAATTACTACATTAATCTGATTTCAAATTTTGCATTACACGCATGTAAATATTTGGAAATTGTTTTTATATTTGAATTTAGCGGTGTTCTCTCAATTCTATTTATATTGGACGGAGCAACGCCTAAACGATGGGCTAGCTCTGTTTGAGTGAGTTTTGCTTTCTCCCTCGCTGATAGTAACACCTCGCGAAGCTGCCACTCTTCCTCAGCTCTGTCATACGCATCCCTCGCAACTGGGTCAGCCAGTGCGAGTTCTTTCAATTCTTCGAATGTTGTACTGTGTTTTTTATTCATTTTCTAACATCTCCCTTAATCTTTTTCGTGCTATTGTCAATGAGTTAACAGGTGTCTTTTCCGTTTTTTTAATAAACGCATGTAAAATAAAAATTGTTCTCGATTTTTGGTATACATAAATAGTTCTAGCTATGTTATTGCGCTCAGATGATCGCAATTCAAATAATCCATTTTTTAGCGAGCGACTGTCTGGCATTTTTAGTTGACCAAAATTTCTGAGTTTTTCAATCAACTTAATTGTTTGACCTTTAAGCTCTGATGGCAACTCCAAAATCTCGGCTTTTGCGGCATCATGCATTTTTATCGTAAACATTTAATCAGTCCCTTTTATTATTTTTTATAATTGTATCAAATTTAATAAAAACGTCAACAATATCCTTTATCAAAAACGATAAAAATATCAAAATTAATTTTTTTATTAAAAAAGATAAAAATTTTTTTTACTTCATGTTTTCGAAAAGTATAATGAATGCATTAGATGATGTTAAGGAAAGAGTTAAATCATGGGGAAAGCAACACAAAAGGTTCACTGCCGTGTAGGCAGTTTAGAAATAGAAATGGGGGTATTTATGCAGTTTCTCAATGTTTAATGCTGTGTAAGTAGCTATAAAACTCAAAATCAATATCCCTTTAAACCACCCTTGTGGTGGTTTTTTATTGAAAAAAATCTTTTTATAACATAATATTACCTAAAAAAGGAGATTTTATGAAAAAGATTTTATGTTATATGACGTTTGTTTTAGCTTTTATTTCATTTAATTCGATCGCTAAGGAAGAAAAAGTAACTGAGGAAATGCTAATAGGTGAATGGGAGTGCGAGCAGAGCCAGCAAGAAGCAGTATTAGATAAAGGAAAGCTCCAAGATTTTGGTGACACTACGATCTCTGAATATGATTATTTTATTACCAAACGAAATGGACAACTTTTTTGGGGAGAGGATGATGAAGAAAATGCTCTGCTTCCTTTTGATCTTGAAGATATTTACAAAAGACCTGAGTATGTTGTCGATGATAAGCAAATATCGCAGAAGATTGAATATCTATCCGAAGACACTTTTGTTATGACAAATATATACACAACCATTGATAAAAAAAATAACCCAATCAAAAAAATCAAAATGGTGTTGACTTGTGACCGCGTCGAAGAATAACTAATCATTAAAATAGTCAAAATTCTAAAAACCTCTATTGAGTTTTTTGTCTGGTTGCGGTGATGAATGGAATTGAACAGTTTATAACACAATGGTTCTATTGTTGTTTTTTTATATTTAATGGAAATGGAACGTGAAAAAAATAATTGCTTTTACTATATTAACTTTGATTGGTTTTAATTCATTTGCCAATGATAATGCAAAAAGAATTACAGAGCAGTATTTAAGAAAAGATATCTCTGAATTTAAAAACGGAGGTAATAATATGATAACTTATTATGTAGATGTAGTGAATGCATCACAATTAATCAATGAATATATCAACAATCCGAACATATATAAAAAAACATATCACAAACGAATAATTAACATTAAAGCTGTAGCATCCGGAATAAAGACCGATTTTTTTGGGAAGAAATATGTTATAGCAAATGGGGAAAATAAATTTGAATATGTATCTTTAGAAATGCATCAAAAAGATGATTTGCTAAATATTAATAAGGGCGATGAACTTAATTTAATATGTGCTGGAACTCTAAATAATGCTAAGTTTCCCATTTTAAAAAACTGTCTAAAAACAGATGTTTATCTACAAATGTTTTTAGAAAAAACAATGAATGATATAAATGAATTAAAAGAAGATGATCATCCTAAAAATTATTATGAAGCAGTCTACCTTGGATTATCGCAATTTGATGCAGAAAAACCAAATCAACTAAATAAATATAAAACGATAGATGATCTATTTGAAAATAAAACTCTTTTTAACGAAATCTGGATATTAGTAGGAAAAAAATGGTATTCAGATAGATATATTAACTGATCTGTTAGTGTTTAGAAAAACGTTAAAGCTTCTATTTTTTGATTACTTAGTTCACTTCTGTGTAAGCAATTTAAAAAGAGTGATAACGAATATCAAAAATTAAAAATGCGTTCACTGCTGTATAGGTTGTGTACTATTTTCAAAAAAGTTGAGGAACGGGGTTTTTACCCCCCTTTAATTTCCCTATAAATAAACAAAAACTCGTTTTCACACATCATTTACTTTGTTTACTTTTCCATTAACTTACTATGATATTGCCGCCGATACTCTGTTGGGGTTCGTTCGGTTTTTTTTCTAAAGATGCGGCAAAAGTAGTTACTATCTTTAAAGCCTGCATCTAGGGCGATTTCTTTGACGTTTAACTCGTAACCTTTAAGTAGTGATTTGGCATACTCTAGGCGAATGTGATTGAGGTATTCGTTTAAGCCAATTTTGCCTTCATTCTGGAATAGATAGGATAAATAATTGGGTGAGATATAGAACATTTTAGCTAAAAATTCGCGACTGATATCTTCTCGAAAATGGGTGTCGATATATTGGCGTATTGCTTCGAATAAGCTAGTGGTTTTGGATGCGGTTTTTATGTCGGTATTAAGTAAATCAAGAGTGTTACTAAGCAGGCTCTGTATTAAATAATAGCCGGTTTGGTTTTGGGATTGGTTTTGCCAAGTTAACTCGGATAACGCTTGAATAATAAAGGTTCCAACACGCGGTCCTCGTCTTGGGGTGCTAATTTGCCCTTTAGGAATTAATTGTGAACCATCCCAATGTAAAACGCTAATGCCAATTTGTTGTTTACCAAATAAAATACTTAACGATGTTGAAGGCGTTGTCCAAATAGGTTTATTCCAACTGTTGGCAGTAATGTAAAGTAAATCATCTGTAGCTAATTCTTTTTCCACTAAATGAGTTTCGTCATTGCCCCATTGCATCTTTAAGTTTCCCTCTAGAATGATTTCTAATCTAGGAAAGTCAACTTGATAAGCGAGAGAAGGGGCTGAGGTACGACTATTAGAGAAAAAAATATTTTTGAAATTGTTAGCTTTGTCTAAATAATTTTTGATGGTTTGTTCAATTGATAGTTCCATCTAGTTACACCTTTTAAGCTTACAAATAACCGATAGATTATATAACGAGTCTAATTTTCTGTCATGAGTTTAAGATAGCTAACCTATTCAAATAATAATTATCTGTATGTATATAATTTGATTATTGATTTAACATTTTTAATGCACAATAATAACCATTATGTTGAATAAAGAGTGTTGTTAAATGACAAAATTAAATGTATTAGCTATTACTTCATGTGTTGGAGGGGTTGCTCATACTTACATGGCTGCCGAACGTTTAGCTAAATTAGCTAAGCAGGAAAATTGGCTAATTAAAATAGAAACACAAGGTGCATTAGGAATTGATAGTATTATTGAACCTCATGACATTGAGGTTGCTGATGTGGTAATTATTATTAGTAATGTCAATATCAAAAATAGAGATCGTTTCAATAAGTCACGTTGTATTGAAATGGATATTAGCCAATTTTTATTGGATAGTAGTAAATTATTGAATGTTGTAAATCGAGCGTCTAAATCACCTTATGGAGCTTGTATAAAACTATAAAGTTTCATTCCGTCAATGATTGGTATTAACGGAATGTAGTTTTAAGAAAGTTTAGGCTATTTCTAATTCTTTTTTTAGAATCTCTTCAATTTCTTGTGCGGTTTTACTATTTAGTAGCGATGTTCTAAACTCCTCATGCATTATACGGCGAGCTAATTTTGAAAATATTCTCATATGTTGATCGCCAGCTGTGTGTTTGTTTAGGGTTAACATAATTACGATATTTACCTGTTCATCTCCCCATAATATTGGATTTGCAAGTTTAGTTACACTAATAGTTGATTGTTCTATATGCTCAGATTTTGTATGAGGAATAGCAAACCCAAAACCTAAGGTTGTAGAAAATACATCTTCACGCAACCAGATGTCTTCTTCTAATTTTTTAGGATAACGACACCTTTCTGCAATCAATAAATTATCAGTCATTCCTTTGATGACTTCCTCTTTACTTATCCAATTTGGATTTATTGTGATGGTTTCTTGAGTGATTAAAGGTATATCTGCTTGTTCCATACGGAATTGAGCAAGTAAATGCTCGACTTCAAGTGATGTTCGGCAATTCATCGCTTTATTGAGTAATATCCTACAATCTGAACGGTTTAATTTTTTAAGACGAGCTTTGGTTGAAAGCAAGTTAGGTGAACTCATGCTCAATTCATCAAACCCTAATCCAACTAATAAAGGTAAAACAGAACCTTTGCTGGCAAGTTCG
Organism: uncultured Gilliamella sp.; assembly: GCA_946480175.1. Taxonomy (GTDB): domain Bacteria; phylum Pseudomonadota; class Gammaproteobacteria; order Enterobacterales; family Orbaceae; genus Gilliamella. Next base: position 19,968 of record CAMLIK010000019.1, on the reverse strand, counting down.
CCACATATACCTATCCATTTACCATAATGATGTACTTCTTTTACGATGTGATCTAATCCTCTTAAAAAAGCTGGATTTAAACTGTTATAGTGCTTTGTGACTTTTTCATTATCTCGATCTACAGCTAATAAATATTGAGTTAAATCGTTACTACCAATACTGAAAAAATCAATTTCTTCACAACATTGATCAATGATAAACATGATGGAAGGAACTTCTAGCATGATACCGAGTGGGATTTTTTCATCAAAAGGAATTTTCTCATTACGTAAAGATTGTTTTATCATGGTTAATTCTTCCTTAATCCATAATATTTCTTCCATTGATGAGATCATCGGAATCATGATTTTTAATTTACCATGCGCTGAAGCTCGTAATATCGCTCTTAATTGAGTTCGGAATAAAGTTAAAAATTCTTGATAGATGCGAACAGCTCGATAACCTAAGAATGGATTGTTTTCACTAGGAATATTTAAATAATTTACTGGTTTATCGCCACCAATATCAAATGTTCTAATAATGATTGTACGTTGCTTTGCTGCTTCGATTGCTTGGCAAAAAGTATTATAAAGTTCGTCTTCGGATGGTTCGCAGTGGCGATCCATATACAGCATCTCGGTACGGAATAGACCAATTGATTCAGCTCCATGATCAAAAGCAGTTTGCGCTTCTGATGAGTGAGCAATATTGGCTGCTATTTCAAGTTTTATTCCATCAGCAGTCGAACCAGGAATGTCAATAAAGATTTTTTCTTTATCTTTTAAACGGTTATTAAGAGCATATTCTGATTGGTAATAACGAATAACTTCTGGAGATAAATCATAGGCAACAAGACCTAAATCTCCATCAATTTGGATTTGTTGATTAAGGTAATTTTCTAATATCTCCATGTTAACACTAACTAATGTTGGAATATTAAAAGATCTCGCTAATATTACTGTGTGTGATGTAGTTCCTCCTTTGACTAACAGCAAACCTTTTAAATATTTTTTATCTAATTCTAAAAATTGACTTGGAGTAAGTTCATCAGCAATACAAATTGTTGGCTCGATTAATTTATTGTTAAATTGCAAATTTTTATCGCCATAGGTTTGCTGTAATAATTGATAGCACACATCACGAATGTCGAGTTCTCGTTCTTTTAAATAGTCACTTCCTGATTTGATCAATTGCTCACTAAAAAATTTAGCTGTATTTATTATTGCTGAACCAGCCGTCAAGTTTTGTTCTATATTTAATTCGATTTGTTCATAAAAGGAGGGATCTTCTAGTATTGCCAAATGTGCACTAAGAATGTCTTTAGAGGTATCTGCTGAACAGTCAATTTGTAATGATATTAATTTTCTTAACTTAGTGATTGCTTGTATAACTAGCTCTTTTTCAGATTTAATTGAGTTGGCAGAAGGGAAATCATTAAATTTAGTTAAATCAATATAATCAATTTTTTGTAACTTGCCATTTGCTACACCATTACATACAGTTTTAGCGGTAATAATATTAGGATTTAAATTTTTTAAGGAGCGTGGTAACGGTATTATTTCATTAGTAGCATTATTTATTAACTCTTCATCACAAAACGGTAATTCTTTGTCAATAAATGTAACCAACCGTAGATAAGCCTGTTCCTCATCATCTCCCGATATGAATAAATGACAGGCATCATTTAATAAAGTATTGGTGCTTATTAATGATAAGGTGCTTTTAGCATCACCTTTAGCATCTGTGCGCAAATTATGCCATTCAAAATTGCTCCTAAATTCCTCACAGATGGCTTTAATCGTGCTAGCCGGTCGAGCATGTATACCATTAGGTAGCGTGCAAATAAATTCAATTTTTTTCGACATATTTATTCTCCCAATCAATTTTGGTGTTTTATAACTTTAGTCATCATCAATAATTAAAAGAATAAATAACTATTGAAATTAAACTATACGAAAAATCCATGAATAACTGGACAAAAGTAATATATAAATAAATATGTGATCTTTGTCACGTTTTAATCCTTACCGAGATCCATGAAAAATATTTCATTTTTTTGAGCTATATCTCATTTTTATACAGACAGTACAAAAATCCAGTAAATAATATTTATTTACTCTGTGGTTATTGGTAAACATTTTCTACTATAAAAATGTAGTCAGAAAATTAAAAAATGAGGTATTAAGTATGAGCGATTTAGTATTAATTTTGAAAAACACGCGTCAGCATTTGATGACCGGCGTTTCTCATATGATTCCATTTGTGGTATCCGGTGGCATTTTATTGGCCGTCTCTGTGATGCTATTAGGACAGGGCGGTGTGCCGGATCCAGTCAATGACCCTTTTTTAAATAAACTGTTTCAAATAGGTGCTGCTGGTTTAGCCTTAATGATTCCTTTTTTGGCTGCATATGTTGGCTATTCAATTTCTGAGAGAGCTGCATTGGCACCTTGTGCAATTGGAGCTTGGGTTGGAACAACTTTTGGTGCCGGTTTTTTTGGCGCTTTAATCGCTGGACTCATTGGCGGAATTATCGTTTTTTATCTTAAACGAATTAAGGTTCCACCTATCCTTAGATCTGTTATGCCTATATTTATTATTCCTATAGTCGGAACTTTTTTGACCGCAGGCATCATGATGTGGGTACTTGGAGAACCAGTTGGTTTATTAACAACATCATTAACATCATGGTTACGTAGTATGCAAGATGGCAGCATTGTTATTCTTGCTTTAATCATGGGCGCAATGTTGGGCTTCGATTTGGGTGGACCGGTAAATAAAGTAGCTTATGCATTTATGTTAATTTGTGTCGGCGAAGGTATTTACACTATTGTTGCCATCGCGGCAGTTGGTATTGCCGTGCCTTCAATTGGTACTGGTTTAGCAACATTAATTGGAAAAAATGTATTTAGTAAAGAAGAAAAAGAGACAGGTAAAGCGGCAATTGTTATGGGATTGGTGGGTGTAACTGAAGGCGCAATTCCTTTTGCGGCAGCCGATCCTTTAAAAATAATACCTTCTACTATGTTAGGTTCTGCTGTTGGTGGTGCGGTTGCCGCGCTTTTAGGCGCTGAGTGTTATGCAGGATGGGGCGGGCTAATTGTATTACCTGTTGTAACTGGAAAGCTAAGTTTCATATTTGCTATTGTGGTCGGCTCGCTAACTTGTGCATTAGCAATTGTTTTCCTGAAAAAGTTTATCACTTCAAAAGTTAAAATTGATAAAGAAGAATCTAATGACGATGACATTGATATTTCTTTTGACATTGGTTAAGCATATTGAGAATTATAGGAGAAAAAAATGGTTAATATTATCGCAGTAACTGCTTGCCCTTCAGGTGTTGCCCATACTTACATGGCAGCGGAATCTTTAGAAAAAGCAGCTAAAGAGAAAGGATGGCAATGTAAAGTTGAGACTCAAGGTTCAATAGGCATTGAAAATGAGCTTACGGCGGAAGATGTCGCTAATGCTGATTTCATTATATTAACAAATGACATAGGTATAAAAAATCAGGAACGTTTCAAAAATAAACCCATTGCTCGAATTGCAATTAGTGATGCGGTGAAGAAAGCAGATTTGATTTTGAAAAAAATTGAAGAAAATTTAAATAAATAAATTTTTATTAGTAGTGATTTAATCAAAAAGGTTATAGCGGTAAATGCTATAACCTATTTATAAAGAGGTTATGTTATGGTTACTCGAATTGAACAATTAAAAAGAGATTTGTTTGCAAAAACAAGAGAAATTTCGTTAGAAAGAGCTTTACTTTATACCGAGAGTCATAAGCTAACCGAAGGTGAACCAATCATTATAAGGCGAGCAAAAGCTACCGCAAATATTTTAAATAAAGTTAACATTTCAATACGAGATGGCGAATTAATTGCTGGAAATCGAACCGTAAAACCTCGTTCAGGGATTATCTCTCCAGAAATGGATCCCTATTGGATTTTGAAAGAATTAGATGATTTTCCTACTCGACCTCAAGACCGTTTTAATATTTCTGAAGAAGACAAACAAATTTATCTTAATGAACTTTACCCATATTGGCAAAAACGTTCAATGAAGGATTTTATTAACAAAGAGATCCCTTCAATAGTCAAAGATGCCGAAAGTAAAGCAATTTTTAGTATCAACCAAACAGATAAAGGGCAAGGTCATATCATTATTGACTACCCGAGATTATTAGAAAATGGTATAGATAATTTAATTATCCAATTAAGCAATTTAGTTAAACAACATCCCGATAATCATTTTTACCTGGCAGCTAAAATTGTGTTAGAAGCTTCACAATTACATATTTTACGCTATGCTGATTTGGCCGAGGATATGGCTAAGAATTGCCAAAATGTAGAACGTAAAAAAGAATTAGAAAAAATCTCAGCAATATCCCGAAATGTTGCTCACCATAAACCAACAGATTTTTATGAAGCATGTCAATTGTTTTGGTATATAAATATTATTTTACAATATGAATCAAATGCCAGCTCAATCTCATTAGGCCGTTTTGATCAATATATGTGGCCATTTTATCAATTGTCGTTAGCGAAAGGCGAAGATCCGGCATTTTTGAAAACGCTTTTAGCATCGCTCTGGATTAAATGTAATGATATTGTTTTATTACGTTCAACATCCAGTGCAAGATATTTTGCTGGATTTCCTTCAGGGTATACCATTTTATTAGGTGGCTTAAATACCATTGGACATAGCGCGGTTAATAATCTTTCTACATTGTGTTTAAATGCTTATCAAGAAGTTTGTCTTCCTCAACCCAATCTAGGTGTTAGGGTTAATGAATTAATTGATCCGCAATTCTTACAAAAAACGGCTGAAACTATTCGTTTGGGAACGGGTATTCCTCAAATCTTCAATGATGAGGTTATTGTTCCTGCATTTTTAAATCGAGGAGTATCTTTAGAAGATGCAAGAGATTATTCAGTTGTTGGTTGTGTAGAGCTTTCAATTCCAGGGCGAACCTATGGCTTACATGATATAGCGATGTTTAATCTTCTTAAGGTAATGGAAATGACTTTATATGAAAATGAAAACAATCCAAATGTAACTTATGACAGTCTGTTTGAACAAATTAAAGCAAATATTCGTTATTACGTTAAATTGATGATTGACGGTAGTAATGTCTGTGATTTAGGTCATCGAAATTGGGCTCCTGTTCCTTTCTTATCTTCTTTTGTTCTTGACTGTATTGAAAATGGAAAAGATATTACCGAAGGTGGTGCTCGCTACAATTTTTCCGGTGTTCAAGGTATAGGTATAGCTAATTTGAGTGATTCCTTATTTGCCTTGAAAGGCGTTGTCTTTGATGAAAAACGAGTGTCGTTCAAAGAACTATTGCAAGTATTAAAAAATAATTTCAATGGCGATGAAGGCCAGAAAATTCGAGCTCGTTTGATAAATCGTTTTAGTAAATATGGTAATGATATTGATGAAGTTGATAACATTAGTGTGGAGCTGCTTCGGGAGTATTGTAAAGAAGTTGAAAAATACTCTAATCCAAGAAATGGTTATTTTGTTCCAGGTTCCTATACTGTTTCTGCTCATGTTCCTTTAGGTGCTGTTGTTGGGGCAACACCAGATGGGCGCTATTCGGGTGAACAGCTAGCTGATGGTGGTTTATCGCCTATGTTAGGACAAGATATGAAAGGACCAACAGCTGTATTAAAATCAGTCAGTAAATTAGATAATTATTTATTATCAAATGGAACATTATTAAATGTGAAGTTCACGCCAAGTACGCTTGAAAATGACAGTGGTTTACATAAATTAGCTAATTTTTTACAGGCTTTCAGTAAATTAAAATTACAACATATTCAGTTTAATGTTGTTAACGCTGAAACTTTAAAAGCAGCCCAACAAAGGCCCCAAGATTATGCCGGGTTAGTTGTTAGAGTTGCCGGTTATAGCGCATTTTTTGTTGAGTTATCAAAGGAGATTCAGGATGATATCATCCGACGAACAGCTCATCATTTGTAGTGATAAGTTGAGTTGTTTTAACATCGATCTTCATCAAAATCACTCATCTGAAATTATTCAGAGGAGTGAAAGTAGTGTGGCGAGAATTTTCAATATTCAACGATATTCTTTGAATGATGGTAATGGTATTCGTACCGTCGTATTTTTTAAAGGTTGTCCTCATCATTGTCCTTGGTGTGCCAACCCTGAGTCTATTTCTCGTCAAAGCGTAGTAGTAAAACGTAAATCTAAATGTATTAAATGTAAATTTTGCTGTAATGATGTTGATGAATGTCCAAGCAAAGCTTTAGAAAAAATAGGATATAATATTCATATAGATGAATTAATTAACCAAATTTTAAAAGATGAAATTTTTTTTAGAACTTCTGGTGGTGGAGTGACTTTATCCGGAGGAGAGGTTCTATTACAAGCAAAATTTGCATATCAATTGCTAAAAAGGTTAAAACAGTTAGGTATTAATACTGCGATTGAAACTGCTGGTGATATAAGGTTTTCCGAGTTTTTAAGCGTGGCTTCTCAGTGTGACGAAGTATTGTTTGATTTTAAAATTATGGATCAAGAAAAAGCGATGAAAACGATTAATCTTCATTTAGATCGAGTATTAAATAATTTTAGGCAACTTTATCATTACAATATTAATTTGATTCCTCGATTACCTTTAATTCCTCAGTATACATTATTTGAGGATAATGTGATGAAAATACTCTCTTTTTTAAAAGAGTTTAATCGAATCAAAGTTATCCATATTTTACCATTTCATAAGTTTGGCGAATCCAAATATGAATTAATTCACCAAAATTATGAAATGAAAGATATTGCTGAACCATCGCCTAAAGAAATTGATGAAATCAAAAAATTGATCGAAAATCATGGTTATAGCGTAATTAACGGTGGGTAGTAAAGTTTAAAATAAGTAGTATTACTTTTAAAAATTTGTACAGTTCATTTTGAATAGGAGACTAGTATGGAATTATATTTAGATACAGCCGATGTGGCAGCGATTAAGCGTTTAGCAGCAATTTTACCAATAAAAGGAGTGACCACAAATCCAAGTATTGTGGCAAAATCTGCTAAGCCGATTTTTGATTTGTTGGGTGAGTTACAAGATCTGCTTGGTACCGATAAATTATTGTTTGCACAAGTACTTTCACATACCGCTAAAGAGATGATTAAGGAAGCGGAGCAACTTCGTAAAGTTGTGCCATCGATTGTGACTAAAATCCCAGTTAATGCTGAAGGTTTGATAGCGATTAAAGAGTTGACCAAGCAAGGTATTCCGACTTTAGGTACAGCTGTTTATGGTGCTGGTCAGGGTTTTTTGGCAGCGCTAGCTGGTGCAAAATATATCGCCCCTTATGTAAATCGTATTGATGCCCAAGGTGGTAATAGTAAAGAGACGGTTTATGAGCTTCAAACGCTGTTAGATTTGCATTGCCCAGAATCGATGGTGTTAGCTGCAAGTTTCAGAACGCCAAGACAAGCATTAGATTGCATGCTTGCAGGTTGCCAGTCAATTACGTTACCGGTGGATGTAGCTGAATTGTTTATTTCCGATCCAGCTGTTGATGCCGCGGTGGCTAAATTTGACCAAGATTGGTGCGGGGCTTTCGGGGCTTTACGTTATTAATCTATTCAACTTATTATTAAATTGTATTCCACCCATTTTGGGTGGTTTTTTTATCTATCTTCAATTGAAAAATATCCTTTTTTGTACCATTTTATGCTGTATGATAGTGAAGCAATATTGAGGTAATATAAAGGATCATCAAATGCATGAGAGAAAAAACATTATCAATGCGTTATTAACTGTTATTAAGATCGAAAGGCCGTCTGAGAGTTATTGCCGATTACATTTTAGTTGTGATAAACCTTTAGTGGTGAATCCGCGCTGGATTTGTCCCCATTTGAAATTGTTATTTGCAGATCCTTTAACGGGGAAAATCGTTTTTCCGATATTAGATGAAAATAATAAAATTTCGGTGAGTGATAGGGTTCGTCAATTTGCCCGTAGTTATAGTGTTCGCGATTATGATGAGCGGAACAATCAAATTGTGATTGATTTTGCTATTCATGACAGCGGTTTAGCGACAGTTTGGTCTCAGCAGGCTAAAGTTGGCGATCAAGTTGGTATCGTTGGACCGGTAGGTAAGCTAGAGTTTGATAATCAATATTTGATTTTAATAGGTGATGTTTCAGCTCTACCAAGTATTTGTTATACCCTTGAACATTTACCAGCCGATCACCAAGCAATTGCCTTTATTGAGGTTAATCATAAGACTGATATTGTAGATCTGCCAAAACATTTTTCGATTCAATGGATGATTAAAGATGCTAATTATCCTAATCAATTGGTTGATACGTTAATGAATTGGGATTTCAGTCAACACGATAATCTACTGTTTTGGGGGGGATTAGAGGGTTCGCAAGCTCAGCAATTACGTCATGCCCTTAAAGATAAATATGTCAATCTGGCGCCGAACGCCATCCAAATTACTAGCTATTGGCGAGAAGGTTTAGCGGAAGGTGAGTTTAAACATCGTGATTAACCAACGGTAGACGATCATGAATATTCTTGCGCATTTACATCTGGCAACGATTGCTAATAGTTCCTTGATTGGTAATACGGTTGCTGATTTTGTCAAAGGCGATCCTTATCGGCAATATCCAAACGAAATAGCCGATGGGATTATGTTGCACCGTAAGATTGATCGTTTGATTGATGGTTTTGCTGAAGTGAAACAAGCTAAATTACTTTTTCGACAATCTCATCAACGTGTTGCACCGATTACGCTTGATATTGTTTGGGATCATTTTTTGTCAAAAAATTGGGTAAAATTTGATACTACACAATCTGTTTCATCATTCAATATTTTAACTAAGCAGCAAATTCAACCTTATATCGCCGATTATCCGGAAGATTATCAAGATTTTATGCATGCAATGTGGCGTGGACAATGGTTGGAGAATTATGCGTCGGTGGATTTTGTCGGTAAAGTTTTAAATGGTATGGCAAAACGGAGACCTAAGCTCAATTTATTAAGCGAAACCTTTATTGATTTTGAACAAAATTATGCGTCATTGAAATGGTTATTTTTCCAGCTTTATCCAAAAATGTGTTTACTAATTAAATAGCTGTGAGATTGGATGACTATCGAATAGACTTTCAATTTATTCGATAGTCATTTAAGTCGATAATTTTATTTATCTAGTATTTTACCATTATCAATTTTGATTAAATTATTCTTATCTGGTATTTGTGAAATAGGGACCAGGTTTTCAGCGGTGGCTTGCGGGGCTCTTCCACTAATTCCTCCTCTGATTTTTGTGCGAATGATTTGACTTTCCGGTAGGGTCGTTTGTTGGGTGAGATTTGCCCATAACCATTCCATTGCATCTTCACCATAATAATCAATTGGTAATAAAATGTTATCAAAAGGTGTTTTCCCATCAAGATAACTTGCATTTTCAACTTCAATATAACGTAGTTGTGAATCTTGGCCTTCAACTGCCTTATTTAATACAACGTAAGGTCGAGATGTGTTATCGATAAGTTGTTTGACATTGTTTCTACCATGAACAATAAAGGTTTTTGTTTTATGTAAATTACCCGTTGCTAGAACTTCTTCTAACCCTTTAATTACGCGAGGATCTTTGGCCTTTTCTCGTAAGCAGATCGCTCCTTTAGTGCCATAATCTATTTGGTTTTCGACGACTGAACTTGAATACCATTCACGTCTTGGTGAAGTGAGATCTTTATTTTCAACAAGGTCAATAACAGTTGCATCATTGTTAGCCCAAATTGGTAAGTGGCTTTTTGATAATGCCCAAATTTCGGCAAAGTTGACTTCTTTTAGTGGATGAACTTCGCCATAATTGTAATATGGTTCTTGTTGAGTACTAGCTACTGAAAAATCACACATGTTTTCTTTTACGTCATATCGACCATAGGCGCTGATATATTTGTAAGGAAAAGAAATTGATTCATTTAAGTAGAAATAAGGTAATTGGGTGTACGTTTCTGGTTTCCAGCCATAATCTTGAAGTTTCTTTAATGCTTCTTTCGACGTACCGGTTGGTAATAACTTAGCTTGTTTTAATGCATTACAACGGTTTTGCGAAAAAAGATATTTCGAGGCATCAGGTACAAAATTGTCTGAGCTATTTGGTTTAATTGCCGGTATAGCACAGGGAATGTAAAGTGCACCATAGGTGCTGTAATCTGGTAATGAATGAAAGGATTGGGTTTCGATAGCATTTTCTGGTACGGCTTTTGCCAATCGAGGTTGAATTTGCGGATTAACAGCAACTACACCATTTATTTTACCCCTTAAATCTAATTCAGTCGTTCTAAGCACTGCTGCTCCACCCTCTTGAGCTCCATAGAGTAATATAAGAGTATTGGATTCCCGGAAGTTTAACTTATTTGGGGCGGGGAATAGTTCGTTTAATTCATATAATGCGAAATTGATCGAATTGAATAGATAAGTTGGCCATTTTGCTTCTGGGTTTTGTTTTGAATGGAGCTCTTTTATTGCATAACGGTACGGATTATTTTTGATAAACTCTTGTTTATTTTCTATGATTGGTTTAAATAGCAAGTTGTCTTTAGCGACTTTGCCATCAATAGTGAAGCCTTGGTCGTTGGTTATGTCATAAATACCATTACCTGTACCTTTATCATTATAAACTACGGCACAATTATGTTTAAGTCCCCATAATCCGCGAATTTGGATATCTTTGGCGTTATATAATCCATCAGAGTCGGAAGCCGGTACAACTACGATACATGGATTTTTTTTGTTAAAATCGATAGGGACTTGTAATAATAAGCCAACATTTTCACCTTTTATCGTAGCTAATATTTCAGTGCCGGCGATTTTTCCGTCAAATAAGGGGGTTAAATCTTTAATTCTAAAACCAAAAAGTATACCTTCCCCCGTTTTTATATCAATAAAACGATTGAGTTTTGCTCGGCGTAATTCTTGTGTGGTTGGATTGGCCGGATCGACATATTTTATCTCCTGGATCATTTTCGATAAAGCAGTAAATCCCATCCCTGCAGTGACAAGATCATCACTTTCACCATCATAATGGTTAGTGCTATGAATAACTAGCCAATGGGGTTTATAATTAATTGGATTAGTTTTTACAGGATCACCTAATTCAGCATTGTTTGGATTTGAAAACATTGTCAAAAAGATCAAAGATGCTAACGTGCTTGCTTTTTTAAATTTTGTGTACATTACAATCGTTCTCTTCATTTCTATTGGGTGCTATTTTCGTATTTTTTACATTTTATTATATAATTTATTCTTGGTTTGGTAAATTTTGGCAACCTAATGCCCAAAATGCTGAAATAATTTTTTCCGATAAACGCCTTTTTTGAACACATATGCCAATATCGAACGGTTCCATTAAATTGGTAGACCATTCGGTAATACGTTCTCTTACTCTTTCAGGGCTGTTTTCCATTACTACTTTGGGTAATAACGCAACGCCACATCCCAAAGCAACCATGGAGACAATGGCTTCGTGCCCGGCTACTGTTGCATATATTTTGGGACTGACGATTTTTTTTTGTTTAAACCATAAATCTATTCGTTGTCGGCTTGGGCCATGCTCAGGTAAGATGAATGGGATGTTATGCCAATCTGGGGCTTTTTGGTGTAATTTGTCACTAAATGAACTATTGAGTTTAGGGATGAGTAATACCATTTCAATTTCACCCAACTTTATAAATTCCATACCAGAGGGTAATTGTTTTGGTTTACCAGCAATGGCCAGATCAGCTTGTTGGGACTGTATTTTTTCAACTGCATCGGCAGCATCGCCAGTGGATAATTTAATTTCTACTAGCGGGTAGTGGATGCGAAAGCGATCAAGTATTTCCGGTAGATGGCTATAAGCTGCTGTAACTGAGCAGAATAAGGTTAACTCACCGACTAACTGCTGGTCGGCTTGGTCTAATTCTTGTTTTAGTTGTTGATGTAGGTTAACTACTTGTTGGGCAAAACGTTTTACTTTTTCACCCTCGTGGCTAATTTGAACTTGCCGGTTGTCTCGAATAAATAACGAGTGACCAAATTGTTCTTCAAGGCGTTGGATCTGTCTTGAAAGGGTGGAAGGACTTACATGCATAGCATCTGCACTCATTCCAAAATGACAGGTTTCACAGAGATGTAAAAACAATTTTAAGTCACGAATATTCATATTTATTTTATTATTGAGCAATATTTAGTTGATATTTTTGATTATATCATTTTTGATATTATTTGCTGCTATTATCTATATCCTAGAGTAGGTTAATATGCAATTAGTAAAATAGTGCTCATCAATGGCAATATAGATAGAGACCTGCTAGAATACGCCATCATTTTTTTGCTCAGCTAAATTAATTAATTTTATGATAGAACAAGCTTATTTAGACGAAGTGAATGCTCGTCGCACTTTTGCAATTATCTCTCACCCTGATGCTGGTAAAACAACCATTACCGAAAAGGTTTTACTATTTGGACAAGCCATTCAGACAGCGGGAACAGTAAAAGGACGTGGTGCTAATGCGCAACATGCTAAGTCCGACTGGATGGAAATGGAAAAGCAGCGTGGTATTTCAATTACGACGTCGGTTATGCAATTTCCTTACAACGATTGTTTAGTGAACTTGCTTGATACCCCTGGGCATGAGGACTTTTCAGAAGATACTTATCGAACATTAACCGCTGTTGACAGCTGTTTGATGGTGATAGATGCAGCTAAAGGCGTCGAAGATAGAACGCGTAAATTGATGGAGGTTACACGTTTACGCAATACACCTATTTTAACTTTTATGAATAAACTCGATCGCGATATTCGTGATCCGATGGAGCTTTTAGATGAAGTCGAAAATGAGCTTAATATTATGTGTGCACCAATTACTTGGCCAATTGGCTGTGGTAAGTTGTTTAAAGGTGTTTACCATTTAGCTAAAGATGAGACTTATCTTTATCAAACTGGTAAAGGTCATACTATTCAAGAAGTTCGTATTATTAAAGGCTTAGATAATCCAGAATTAGATACCACAATTGGTGATGATTTAGCTCAGCAACTTCGTGACGAGCTCGAATTAGTTCAAGGTGCATCGAATGAGTTTGATTTAGATGCCTTTCTGTCTGGCGATTTAACCCCAGTATTTTTTGGTACGGCATTAGGTAATTTTGGTGTGGATCACATGCTCGATGGCCTAACTGCTTGGGCTCCCGCTCCTCAGCCTAGGCAAACAGATAAACGCAAAGTTGAAGCAACTGAAGAAAAATTCACTGGGTTTGTATTTAAGATCCAAGCCAATATGGATCCTAAACATCGCGATAGAGTTGCATTTATGCGTATAGTTTCAGGTAAATATGAAAAAGGTATGAAACTGCGTCATGTTCGCATTGTTAAAGATGTGAATATTTCAGATGCGTTAACCTTTATGGCTGGCGATCGTGATCATGTTGAACAAGCTTATGCAGGCGATATTATTGGTTTGCATAATCACGGTACGATCCAAATTGGAGATACGTTTACTCAGGGTGAAGATCTTAAATTTACTGGTATTCCTAACTTCGCACCGGAACTATTCCGTCGTATTCGCTTAAAGGATCCTCTTAAACAAAAACAATTGTTAAAAGGACTAGTTCAGCTTTCTGAAGAGGGTGCTGTACAAGTATTCCGACCACTTGCTAATAATGATTTAATCGTTGGTGCAGTAGGGGTGTTACAGTTTGACGTGGTCGTTGCCCGCTTGAAATCTGAATACAACGTTGAAGCGATTTATGAGCCAGTAAATGTAACTACAGCGCGTTGGGTCGAATGTAGCGACGTTAAGAAACTTGAAGAGTTTAAACGTAAATGCGAACAAAACTTGGCTTTAGATGGTGGTGATAATTTATCTTATATCGCCCCAAGTATGGTTAATCTAAATTTAACTCAGGAACGATATCCTGATGTAGAGTTCAGAAAGACACGTGAGCATTAGTTTTTTCTAGTTTTTTAAATGGTGGTGATATGATGTGACACTTCATTAATGAAGTGATAATCAGTGAGGGCTATTTTTTAGCCCTTTTTATTTATTAAGTTATTGTATTTTTAATTCGATAATGTTAATTTAATTACATCTTGGCTAATTTTTATTGAAAATTGGTTCTCACTATTTGTCCTCTTCATATAAATAAAGCTGTAATTATTCATTCTTCAATATATCTTTATATTCTTAGCTTTTGGCTGTGATTTAGTATCCCCATTAATAAGTTATTCTTTTTGAATTATATTTAGATTATACTGTCTTCCAAATAAGGCGAGAATTCTATGAATAATATGAAAACAAGAACTCTATTTTTTACTGCGTTAACCCTTTTTACTTTCAATAGTTCAATTGCTATTGAAAATGATCATGAACATGCTGTTTTATTAGATAAAGTTCATCAAAGCGAGCGCGATGATCGTCAATATGAAGTGATTGAACTTGATAACAAAATGCGTGTTTTACTCGTTTCAGATCCCAAAGCAACCAAATCGCTCGGTTCTATCGCATTGCCTGTTGGTTCATTGTATGATCCCGTTCTTCAACAAGGCCTAGCGCATTATACCGAACATATGGTGCTAATGGGTTCGAAAAAATATCCTGAGCCATCAAGTTTTACAGAATTTTTGGCTCGACATGCCGGTAACTATAATGCATCTACTAGCGGTAATCGTACTGCATTTTTCTTTGAAGTTGAAAATGGGGTAATTAGTACGGCGTTAGACTATTTAGCTGATGCTATTGCTAAGCCAATTTTTGACCCTCAATTTGCCGATAAAGAACGTAATGCGGTTAATGCTGAAATGACATTGTATCGTTCAAGTGATGGTTTTCGAATTGAGCAAGTTGATTCTGAAACGATCAATCCTAATCATCCATCATCTCAATTTTCTGGTGGTAATTTAGAAACGTTACGAGATAAAGATAATAGTAAACTACAAGATGAGCTAGTTAATTTTCATGATAAATATTATTCCGCCAACATTATGGTTGGGGTGATTTATAGTAATCAATCTATCAAAAAGTTGCAAAAGTTGGCGGAAGCTACTTATGGTAAAATTCCGAATAAAAATATAGCTGTTACGCCAATTACTCAACCAGCCATTACTCAGGAATACACAGGGAAAGAAATTACGATAGTACCAGCCCAACCGAGGAAGATGTTGTCTTTAAAATTTCCGATTGAAAATGATATCAATAAATTTTCTGATAAGACCAATGAGTACTTGATCTATCTAATAAGTAATAATAGTAAAAATACGTTAGCTGATCAGTTACAAAAACAAGGTTTGGTTGAAGCTATTCAAGCAACGAGTGATAGTCAATATTATGGTAATAGCGGCACCTTTAATATTAATGTCATTTTAACTGATGAAGGCTTGGCGAAAAAAGATATGGTGATAGCCGCTATATTTAATTATTTACAATTAATTGAAAAACAGGGTGTTTCAGATGCTTATTACGACGAAATAAAGAAAATTTTTGCTTTATCTTTTAAGTATAAGGATGTTAACCGTGATATGTCTTATGTAGAGTGGTTATCTGATCAGATGCTACTTTATCCAGTTAAAAATGTTTTAGATTCTGATTATGTTGCTGATCATTTGAATAAAGAAGCAATCATCAAGCGTATTGAGAGTTTTACTCCGGAAAATGCTCGAATTTGGTTGATTGCACCAAATCAAACTACTAATAAAACCGCTTATTTTCTTAATGCGCCTTATAAAGTTGATAATATCACTGATGAATTAAAAACAACTTGGGCAGATTTAGGTAAAACCTTTTCATTTAGTTTGCCTGAGTTGAATCCATATATTCCCGATAATTTTAATATTGTCAGACAAAATAATGATCAAACTCAACCCGCGACATTTAGTAAACGAGGCAATCATATTCATTTTGTTAGTCGTCATTTTAGTCAAGACCCTAAGGCAGTGATTGCAGTTTCGTTACGTAATAATCAAGCGTTTAAAGATGCGAAAACATCAGTAGCTTTTGAGTTGCTTGATTACATTGTGAGTCGTGATTTAACCCAGTTACAATTTCAAGCTGGTAATGCAGGGATGTCGTTATCAACTGGGCGTGATAATGGTTTGATGATTACCGCAAATGGTTTTAATCAACATTTACCGGAAATGGTTTTAGCCATCCTTAATAGTTATCGCCAAGTGACTATCGATGAACAAAATCTAGAGTTAGCTAAATCATGGTATTTGCAACGTCTTGATGGAGCAGACCATTTTGAAAGTATACGTTTAGCAACAGAGCCAGTGCTTGCATTATCCAAAATGCCACACTATTTTGAACGAGATGATAGACGACAAATTACTCATAATATTACGGTAAGTGATGTTCAAGCTTATCGCGATAATTTGATGACGCAATCAATACCTTATATGATTAGTTTGGGTAATCTTTCAAATGAAGACTCATTAGATCTTTACCATGCTGTGCAAAAGACCTTAAGACGTGATGTCGAGTTTACGCCGTTTGATGATATCAAACTTAAAGCTACATTTAGTGCGAGAATAACCCAACAAGCAAAAAGTACCGATAATGCCTTGTTGATGAGCTATTTTCCAACTAATTATGATCCAATCAAAGGTCAAATGGTTGGCTATACTTTAGCTAACATTATGTCACCTTGGTTTTTTGATCAACTGCGTAGCCATGAGCAATTAGGTTATATCGTTGGTGTTTTTCCATTTTATATCAGTGAATCAGTAGGATTAGGCTTTGCAGTTCAGAGTAATCAGTATGATCCAGACTATCTATTAAAACGTTATCAAGCATATTTTCCAACGATGTTAACTAAATTAGAAGCATTATCTAATGATGATATTGAGCAGTATAAAAGAAGCATTATCGAAGAGCAGACTATGCCGCCACAATCGTTAGATGAAGAATTTGAACGTTTAATATCAGACTATCGTTTATCTCGTTTCCAATTCGATTCGCGTGATAAGAAAATAGCGCAACTTAAGCAGCTTACTAAAGAAGATTTGATCGATTTTTATAAAAGTTCGGTTATTGATCAAAAAGGTTTGGTAATCGCATCGCAAGTTTTAGGCCAACCCGAGAAAGGTAAAAAACAACCTGATGCGATTACTGATTTTACTGAATTCAGCAATGCTTCATCATTGCAAGATGAATTGTTGAAATAAGATACTCAAACATAGATTCAACCTGAAATATCATTACATGGAATTGGCATTGTACTCACCATATGGTACACTGCCAAAATCCCAATAGTTTGAGTATATTATGATTACTGGATCGATTGATTATTGTGCTTTAGGACAGCGATTGCGAGCTTATCGCATCGCTGCCTCTCTTAGAGCTGAAGAGGTTGCTGAAAGTCTTAAAATATCAAGAGCGGCAGTTTACCGTTTAGAAAAAGGCGAAATTGTAAAAATTGAAACTCTTGAACGATTAGCTTCTTTATTAGATACGTCATTTGCTAGTTTACTAGGTATTGATACCGAATATTATTCAAGTGGAGACGGTTTTTTTGAACGAATGCGTCAACTTGAAGAACAGTCGACCCATATTTATTCGCATTTTGACCCTTTTTCTTTTCTATTAACTTCCCCCAATTATTTGTCTCATTTAGCAATGATGTTAAAAGAATCAAGTGAAAGCAATGAAGCTCACAAATATGCGACCTCTTTATCTATTTTAAATGATCGTAAAACTCAATTTTATCAATCTGCTCCAAAAGTTATTAATTTAATTAGCTTACGCAATATTGAACGATTTTTACATATTGGTTTAGTTGGTAATTTAACCATTTCACCAGGTAAAAAGTCGGAAAGAATGTTGTTGGCTCGAAAAGAGGTCTATCATTTAATTGAATTAATTGAAGATCAAGCTTATGCACCAACAATTGCGATTACGCAACAAGCTATTCCATCTATTGCTTTTCAGATATTTTATCAACATGATAATGCGTTATCGTTAGCTATGAGCCCGTTTAGATTAGGCGAGTTACCTAATGTGACAACTGGTATTGCCTCAATTACCTCATCAGAAGATGCGATTAGACGTTATCGTCATTTATTTGATAAGTTGTGGCAAGATAGCGCTAAAGATCAACAAGCGATAAAATTGTTGAAAGCTACCTTAGATAAATTCTAAAGAATATTAAAATTACTAAAGAGAGTTACTATGTTATCTTTAACATTACAACCGATAAAAAAATTTAGTGGTACAATTAATTTACCTGGTTCTAAAAGTGTTTCAAATCGTGCCTTACTTTTGTCTGCACTTAGTCATGGTAAAACCCGATTAACTAATTTACTTGATAGTGATGATGTGCGTTATATGCTTGATGCTTTAAAAGCGCTGGATATCAAATACCAATTATCAAGCGATCGAACAATTTGTGACATAGAAGGAGTAGGCGGTAAATTATATTCTGCTCATCCATTAGAACTATTTTTAGGTAATGCTGGTACCGCTATGCGTCCATTAGCCGCTGCACTCTGTTTAGCTGATAACAATATTGTGCTAACTGGCGAACCACGTATGAAAGAGCGCCCAATTGGTCATTTGGTCGATGCGTTGCGTCAAGGGGGCGCTAAGATTGATTATCTTGAAAATGACGGCTATCCGCCACTACATATCCATGGTGGTTTTACAGGTGGTAAGATAGCGGTTAATGGTTCAGTATCAAGCCAATTCTTAACCGCACTTTTAATGGCTGCACCATTAGCTGTCAACAATACTGAAATTACCATTATTGGTGATCTGGTGTCTAAACCTTATATTGATATCACAATTAAGATGATGGCGATGTTTGGTGTGTCAGTTACCAATGACAGGTATCAAAAATTTATCATTAAAGCTAATCAAACTTATCAATCTCCGGGGCACTATTTGGTTGAAGGTGACGCCTCTTCTGCCTCGTATTTTTTAGCCGCAGCGGCAATTAAAGGCGGAACGGTACGTGTTACCGGAATTGGTAAAAAGAGTCTGCAAGGCGATACCCAATTTGCCTATGTGCTGGAAAAAATGGGCGCCAAAATTACTTGGGCCGATGATTATATTGAATGTACGCGTGGCGAATTGAATGGCATTGATATGGATATGAATCATATTCCTGATGCGGCAATGACGATAGCAACTACTGCGTTATTTGCTAAAGGTCCTACCACTATTCGCAATATTTACAATTGGCGAGTTAAAGAGACTGATCGTTTATCAGCGATGGCAACTGAGCTACGTAAAGTAGGGGCGCGTGTTGAGGAAGGTGAGGATTATATTACTATTATTCCTCCAACCAAACTCAATCATGCTGATATTAAAACTTATAATGACCATCGTATGGCAATGTGTTTTTCATTGGTTGCACTTTCTGATACACCAGTCACCATTTTGGATCCAAAATGTACGGTGAAAACGTTCCCTGACTATTTTGAACAATTTAAACAATTAAGTGAAATATAACATGACTAATAATATTCCGGTTATTGCTGTTGATGGACCTAGTGGAGTTGGTAAGGGTACATTGTGTCAAGCGTTAGCCAATCATTTTAATTGGCATCTTTTAGATTCGGGGGCGATTTATCGAGTGTTGGCACTCTCTGCTTTGCAACAAAATATTGCTTTAGATGATACTAAACAATTAGCGACATTGGCTCTTAAATTACCACTGACATTTGATACAAGTAGTGATAATGTGAAAATCTTATTAGATGGTTTAGATGTTTCTCGTGAAATACGAACAGAAGAGACAGGTGGAGCTGCTTCAAAAGTTGCATCAATCAATGAAGTAAGAACTGCTTTACTACAACGTCAACGTAACTTTAGACAGTTGCCGGGATTGGTTGCTGATGGTCGGGATATGGGGACAGTGGTGTTTACTGACGCCTCGGTTAAAATATTTCTTGATGCTAGTGCCCATTCAAGAGCAGAAAGAAGAATGAAACAGTTGCAAGATAAGCAAATTCATGCTAAAT
>CAMLIK010000018.1 GCA_946480175.1 uncultured Gilliamella sp. | reverse complement strand
ATGCCTTTAGTCGTGAAGAGCTTTCACAATTATCACCTAAACCTAATTTAGCGGTGGTATCAGGATTATATGAATTATTTGGTGATAATCAACTGTTACAGCAATCTTTATCTGGCTTGGCTGATGTAATACCACAAGGTGGCTATTTACTTTACACCAATCAACCTTGGCATCCACAATTAGAATTTATTGCTAGAGCGTTAACTTCACATCGAGAAGGGCAACCGTGGATCATGCGACGCCGAACACAGATCGAGATGGATCAGTTAGTTGCCGAAGCAGGTTTTAGTAAAGTGACCATGTTGGTCGATCAGTGGGGGATTTTTACCGTATCACTGGCACAACGAACTTGGCATTGATTATGTTAAAACTGTTTAGCCGACTTAATGTCTATAAATGTGTATGGTTAGCCGGTTTATCAGTTTTCTTTTTTGCTAGCTATAATTTTGCTAACTGGCTAACTTCGCAACGTCAAGGTGTGCCGAGTCTATTTTTTAGTTGGGAACATTTTATTCCACTTTGGTCATGGACGATTGTGCCTTATTGGTCTATCGATCTGATGTATGGTTTAGCTATTCTGTTAACATCTTCTTGGCAATCACTTAAAAATCTTGGTTTGCGACTGTTAACCGCGCAAGTGATTTGTATTATTTGTTTTCTAATTTTTCCGCTTAAGTTCTATTTTGAACGGCCTGCTTTGGATGGATTTTTTGGCTTGATGTTTGATATTTTAATGGGATTTGATAAGCCGTTTAATCAAGCACCATCATTACATATCACTTTATTAGTTATTTTGTGGCAGTTTTATGCGCAATATTTTCGGGGGATTGGGCGTTATATATTACATTTTTGGTGTTTGTTAATTGCACTTTCAGTTTTAACCACTTGGCAGCATCATTTTTTCGATATTCCAACTGGATTATGGGTAGGCTGTTTTTGTATTTGGTTATGGCCCGATAATATGACGACGCCATTAAAACATCGACCATTAACTAAAAATTATACTTGGGCGATGATCTATTTTGGTTTATGCCTACTGTCATTAACTATAGCTATTTACTTTTCAGGCTGGGCACTTTGGTTGTTATGGTTGGCTGGTGCCTGGTTATTGATTGCCGCTAATTATTGGTTGTTTGGCGCCTGCGGTTTGCAAAAGCAGCAAAATGGTCATTTTAAGTTAGCCGTTTATCTGCTCTATTTGCCATTTTTTGCTATTATGTGGCTCAATTCAAGGTTATGGACAATTAAACATCCAACTGATGATTTGGTTATTGATGAAGTCTATTTAGGTCGCATTCCATCCTCAAAATCGCTAAATCAAAATCATTTTATATCGGTTGTCGATCTTTGTGTCGAGTTGCCAATTGGATGTTTTGACGGTAACTATAAGCTTATTCCGGTTTTAGATATGACACCACTTTCACAAAAGGAGTGTCAGCAAGTTGCACAAATTATTGAACAATATCGGCAGCAGGGTAAACTATTAGTCTGTTGTGCTTTAGGTTATTCAAGGAGTGCAACTGCAGTTATTGCATGGTTATTGTGGACTAAAAGAGCTAATACTCTGCAACAGGCGATAGCTATAGTAAAAGAACAACGGAATTCAATTGTGATTTCTAGCCAGCAACAACTGATTTTATCCAATTGGTTGGCTAACTTTAAAGATGAGACAGCGATATGTTGAGTAGTAATAATAGTTGGCAAAATAGTGTAACTAAACTTGATTTAGTAACGTTTTGTTGTTTTTTATCGATAAGTAAACAGATTGATATTTTTTCAATGCTATTAACTATATTAGCTGCTATTGTCGCTTTGATTCATATTTCGCTAACATCATTAACTATCTGTTTCCTAATCATTTTTATTCTCGGTTTAATAAGTAAGTATTATGCAATGAGGATAGATTTTGATAGAAAATTGTTTGTATATTTATCTGAGCATGTTGATCATTTGCCAGAAGAGCTGTTAGCTATGGATAAAGCACTAGCCAATTTGCAATTAATCAAATCTCACCAATCATCAAGAACGGTCGCTGAACGACAAAAAGGGATTTTATCCTTGTTTAAAAAGCAGATAATTCTATTTTTATTACAAAATTGTTTAGTCGTTTTTATGGTGATTAATGCTATTATCGCAAGTTAATAGATTAATACCACAGCAATACAAGGAGCGCTGAGATGTCCCATTTCCAACATGATACGCTATTATTATTTTTGGGCATCGGCTTGTTTTTGTTAGTGGCAACAATTATTGGTCAATTGTTAAAATATCGTCTTACATCACCTAATAGTGTTATCGATAATTTAAATACGCGCATCAATGCGTGGTGGGTAATGGTTGCCATTATTGGTTTAGCGTTTTGGTTTGGACAACTGGCAGTAATTTTTTTATTTTTTGTTATTTCCGCTTTAGCATTGCGAGAGTTTCTTATTTTAACTCCTATCAATCGCTCTAACTTTTTTGCCCTAATCTTTGCTTTTGCAGTTGCTTTACCTGTGCAATATATTTTGGTTGCCTTAGCATGGTATGGTCTATTTAGTATCTTTATTCCGGTTTATGCTTTTTTGTTTCTGGCGATATTTGCCACAATAACTGGTTCAACCACTAATTTTTTGGCGAGAATAGCCGATGTGCAATGGGGATTGATGATTACGGTTTATTGTATTTCGTGTGTGCCGGCGTTATTAGTGTTAGATATCGAAAATTACCAAGGCCGTAATCTATTACTCATTGCTTATTTAGTGTTAATCGTTCAGTTATCTGACGTGTTGCAGTACGTATTTGGTAAATTGTTTGGTAAACATAAAATTAGCCCAAATGTATCACCATCAAAGACGATTGAAGGCTTTATTGGTGGCGTTTTATCTGCTAGTTTTATTGGTGCCTGTATGTGCTGGATCACTCCGTTTACTTTTGTACAATCAGGACTTATTTCCTTAATGATCACTTTGTTAGGATTTATGGGGGGATTAGTCATGTCTGCTATTAAACGCGATCGAGGTGTAAAAGACTGGGGCAAACTAATAGGTGGTCACGGTGGAATACTTGATCGTTTTGATTCTATTTGCTTTGCTGCGCCGATATTTTTTCATATTGTAAGATATTTTTGGCTAGTATAGTTTTTAATGTGATGAAAAATATTAGCAAAACTATCATATAATCAAATAATTTCAAAAATTGATGCTAAAAAAGAGCAAAAAAAATGAATTTATGATATAAATACATGCATTGTATTAACGTTAGATATATGTAAGGACTATAATATGTTAAAAGAGCAAATGGTAGTAAAAAATTCAACTGGCTTACATGCCCGCCCAGTAACGACTTTGGTTAAATTAGCTGGCCGTTATAAATCATCAATCGAACTTGTTTATAACGATAAAGCCATTAAATTAAAAAGCATGATGGGGTTACTTGGTGCTGGTGTTAAAGGTGGTTCAACTGTTGAAATCATCTGTGATGGTGAAGATGAACAAGCAGCAATGGATGAAATCCGTGAATTATTTGCTACAGGCTTTGGTGAATAATTTTAAGTAATTTTATCTAGCTTTATTTTATTGACTTAGAATTGAAAATCCCGTCAACTTTGGTCGACGGGATTATTTTTTAAAAGGGCATCAACTAAATACTTTCAAGTAGACCTAATAGATTAATCTATTCTTTGATAATTGAATCCAATTCTGAATGATCAATTGAAGGCAATAATTTGGTAAATCCATCAGTTAGTAAAAATAGATAGAAAAATCCAATAGCTAACCAAATTAAACCCACCGTCATCGCTGTCGTATCAAGACTGGTCCATAGCCACAACGAAAGTAATACGCCAATTGCTGGCATTAATCCATATTTTAAAAGCATTGGTACTGTTTTTTTCGTACCACTTAGGTAGCTTTTGATTACGCATAGATTAACGAAGGTAAAGGCTACTAAGGCACCAAAACTGATCATCGATACGACTAATTCTAAATCAAGTAGCAAAGAGAGTAGTGAAAAACAGGAAACAAAAATAATTGATAAATAAGGTGTTCGAAAACGCGGATGAATTTTATAGAAGATCTGTTTTGGTAACACACCTTCACGCCCCATCGCATAAAAGATTCGTGACACACTAGTTTGCGCTGTCATTGTAGAGGCAAATACACCCGTCAAATAAGCAGTTTGGAAGAAATTATACACAAAATTATTACCGTATTTACCAAATATATCGGTTAGATGACTTATGCTATCAACTCTATGCATTACATCCAAACTGGCGGTATTTTTATTATCAACAAAATCTATCCATTGCGGATAAGCTAAATGTGCACAATATGAGACAATTAAAAATATACAACCAGCAGTCAATACAGTACCAATAATTGCTCTTGGTAAGGTCTTTTTAGCGTCGTTTGATTCTTCAGCTAGCGTTGCAATGGCATCAAAACCTAAGAAGGCAAGACATAATATGGCCGCTCCAGAAAATAAACCACTAAAATCATCGGTTGTGACTGATATTGGTTTTAACATTGTTTCAGGTGTTAAATGAACATTTGTCAATGTTAAGATAATAAACAATACGATGAATAATGCTTGAAATAAATTCAAAGTAATATTGGCCCAGTTAATTAACTTGATTCCAAGGTAATTTAATATACTTACACCTACAATCGATGCCAATACATATACATAAGCCGGAATACTATCATAGAGTTCATGTAGATAGATCCCTAAAACCAAGTAATTTAATATTGGTAAAAATAGGTAATCAAGAATTTGTGCCCACCCAACTAGGAAACCTGCTTTTCCACCAAAGGTTCGTTGTACATAGGTGTAGGCCGAACCAGCAATAGGTAGTTTATTTGCCATTCGGCAATAACTTAATGCTGTAAAAAAGATCATGGCAAGGGTGATGATATAGGCTATAGGTAAGTGTCCATTACTGATAACGGTAACATTCCCATAAGTGGTAAAGATCCCTAAAGGAACCATATAAGCTAAACCAAATGCAATCAATGCAGGTGTGGTTAAAACTCGTTTCATTTTTATTGCGGACATGATTTAATTTGCTCCTCTGTCCCAAAAAACAATAAAAAACTACTAAGTATAGTTTTGCCTTTTTACCCGCTTAAAGCGGCAGGGAATTCTCCCACATTATTATAATTATGCAAGCTAATTTTTAGTAAAGATTATAAATTTGGACGATCTGTGTGCTTTTTCGAATTAAAAAAATATATGGCGACGGACCGTTAGTATTATTACTTGCTTTGATTGGTAAATTAATTATGTGATCTGATTATTAAAATTATAAACCATTTTATAAACAATTATATTTTTAATTAAAAATCGTGTATAAAGATTATAGAGAAAACAGTGATTAATTAAGAGGATATATTATGGAACCAATCCCCGTTCTACCTGTTGAATTAACTAGTGATGTTCTTTCAAATAAGTTGTCCGTTATTAAATTGATGGCTTCACAAAGTGGTATTTATCTAACTGATATAAATAAATTTTTTGAAGATGTCATGCAACATGAGCAAGAGATGGAAACTGATGTATTGCCTGATATCGCATTACCACATTCAAAAAGCAGTGCAGTAAAAACGCCATTTATTGCAGTGGGTAAATATAATCAAGGGGTAATTTGGAATAATGAAAACAAAGTAAAGTTGATTGTGATGATTGGCGCCCCACAAAATGCGAATAAGGAGCATTTGGCAATTATTGCGAAATTAGCGTCTAACTTAGCTGATGACGATTTTATTGAACTTCTATTAAATAGTGATATTCAAACTGTAGCAGAAAAAATCCGAGGTTTATATGAGTAAAGAATCGATAAAAAATAAAAAGATTGTTGCTATTTGTGCCTGTACTGCAGGTATGGCCCATACTTATATTGCTAAACAAAAAATTGAAAATGAAGCTAAAAAACGTGGCTGGGATTGTAAGGTTGAAACCCAAGGCGCAGCTGGAATTGATAATGTATTAACTGAGCAAGATCTGAAAAGTGCTGATGTAATTTTGTTGGCGACAGATATTTCAATCGATAATGCTGAACGGCTTGAACCTTTTAAAAATGTGATTAAGGTTAGCACTGGTGAAGCGGTTAAAAATACAGCTAGTATTTTTAATAATGCCGAAGCCTTATCATCCAAAAAAGAAGTGAAGGAGAGTATTGGTAAAGAGATATTTAGATCGTTAAATACTGGTATTAGTAAATTTTTACCAGTCATCATTGCTTCCGGTATTCTTTTTTCAATTGTGTTAATGACTGGGCATGTGAGTGGTGACACCATTCTACCTAGTAATCAATTCTTTGCCGATTTGCAGCAAGTGGCTCTTTACGGCTTTGCAATGATGGTACCAGTGCTTGCGGCGTATATGGCTTACTCTATTGGTGGTAATGCCGCCTTGGCACCAGCGTTTATTATGGGCTATGTAGTAAATAATCCAATTGGCAGTAATCATGTATCTACCGGTTTTATTGGTGCAATGATTTTTGGTGTCCTTATTGGTTATTTTGTTAAATGGTTTAAAACCGTTAAAGTCCATCCGGTTATTGCTTCGGTTATGCCTGTGATGATCATTCCAACTGTGACATTATTGATCATGGCGCCCATCTATATTTATATTTTGTCATATCCTCTCGATTGGTTTGTAAAAGCAATGGTGGAAACTTTAAAAGGTATGTCAGAAGTTAACGCGGCATTTTTAGGTATAGGAATCGGTGTGCTTGCAGCGCTTGATATGGGTGGACCTTGTAGTAAAGCAGCCACGGCCTTTACGTTAGCCGCTATGGCGGAAGGTGTTTATGGTCCTAATGGTGTGTTCCGTATGTGCTGTGCTATTCCTCCTTTAGGATTAGCAATATCCTCTTTACTGGTATCACGTTCTAAATACACCAAAGAAGAAAAAGAGTTTGGTATTACTGCGTTCTTTTTATCGTTAGCTGGTATTACCGAAGGCGCGATACCATTCGCTGCTAAAGATCCTAAACGAGTTATTCTTGCTATCGTTGTAGGTACAGCCGTTGCGGGTATGCTAGGTATGATTAATGGTATTGATTCTTTAGTTGCATTTGGTGGTTTAGTTGCACTTGGTGGTGTAACCAAAGGTGCATTATGGTATGTGATTGATATGTTTATCGGAGCATTTATTATTGCTGCGATTTTACACTTTACTCGAAAACCAGCAGTTGAAGGTGATGTTGTTGTTGATGCTGACTAGTAATAAAAAACTACCCCGATCTATTGGCGGGGTAGTGAATTTGTTTAAGGTTTATCAGGTTTGTTGATAAACCGTTTTGCCACCAACAATTGTGGTTAGTACTTTGACGTTTTGTATATCCGTTGCAGGAATGGTAAATGGATTGCGGTCTAAAATAATCAAATCAGCAAATTTCCCATTTTCGATAGATCCGATATACTCATCTTGTTTTAACATGTAAGCCGCACCAATGGTTGCACATCGTAGGACTTCAATAACTGTTAAATTGCGATCGCTATTCAAGCGTGGATGTTCAGCGTCAATTTGTCGGGTCATTGCGATTTGGAAATCATACCATTCGTTAAGTGGATCAATTGGCCAATCACTACCAAAGGCGCAGTTTACGCCGGCATCAATATATTGACCGTGGGCTTCTAAACCATTATAACGTTCAGCACCAAACAGAGTTTGGTATTGTTCAACCATTGCCGAGCTACAGCCAGCCCATTGGAATGAGAATACCACACTGGCTTTTAATTGTTTATAACGGACAAATTGATGCTTAGCACTGAGTTCATTATGTGCAGTACTAGGGCGAATATCTGCATCTGGCAGTGCTTTTCGCATCTTATCGATCGCGTTGAGAACCACTTCAATCGCACCTTCACCAACGGTATGCATATGGGGATGAAATCCTGCTTTAGAGGATTCTAGTATCAAAGCGTCTAGCATTTCTGTGGAATAATAGAGATCACCAAGGCGATCTTTTTCATTTTCTAATTGATAAGGTTCAAGTAATCGTGCTGTCATTAACGGCGCTTGCATCACACCATCGACAAATAATTTGGTATGCGATACTTTAATTCCCGGTTTTGGTTGCCAGTTTTTGTCGTTATAACGCTTAGCAAACTGCTTTACACGCTCAATTACAGCAGGTATGTCTTCAATAGAACCGACATCACCAGGTGGTAATTCACGAGCACCAAATAACCGTATTGAGAGTTCATCTTGTTGTTGTAATTTTAAAAACGCATTGGCTTGGGTTTCAGTAATACGAGCATCCATTACTGAAGTTACCCCTTGCTTATTTAATTCAGTTTGTGATAATTTAGCGATGTTTACGGCTTGTTCATCGGTAAGTTTAGAAATACTGTCAAATGCACGCATTGCAGGGGCATCTTCTAATATTCCATTTAACTCGCCATCTTTAGTACGTCCAATTTTGCCATCAGGAGGCTCTGGCGTATTACGGTCTAGTCCAAATTTATCTAAAGCAATGCTGTTAGCAACAAGTGTATGACAATCATTCGAAAATAGAATAATTGGGCGCTTGGTATTAAGTTTGTCAACATCAAAGCGGGTTATGTCGGTCCCAATTGGTAATACCTCTTGACGTAACCAACCTCGAACTTGTAGCCAATTGGTACTATTTTTAGTGGAATCATTATCTAAATATTGTTGTATAATGGCTAAAGTGTCATCAACCGTTAAGCTCTGATAATTTAGGTTACATGATGATAATTGCATGCCGCCCCAAAAAGTATGTAAATGGGCGTCAATAATGCCAGGCATCATGGTTTTTCCTTGTAGATCATTGATTATAGTGCGATTATCAATATATTGAGTGTTATTTATCTCTTGTGTGGTGCCTGTTGCAATAATATAGCCGTTTCGAATTGCAATCGCTTCACAAACTGTATTGTATTTGTCAGCAGTGTATATGTAACCATTAATATAAATAACATCGGCTTTTGCCATTATTTTTGATTCCTTAAATAGAAGTTCAAAGTGAAGCGTGAACGATAGCAGATTTATAAAAAATTTGTCAAATGCAATAATTTTCTTTATTGTGTGCCAAGATTATGCTACAACTAATGTATTTAGTTACAGCGTCACAAGGTGAGCTTATGAAATACCAACAATTAGAAAACCTTGAATGCGGTTGGAAGTGGCACTATTTAGTAAAAAGACATTTAGAAGGTGAACCAATCACTCGTTATATTGAGAAGAGTGCAGCCAAGCAAGCCGTAAATGAACTACTATTATTAGAGCACAAACCGACAGCTGTCGTTGACTGGATTAAGCAGCATTTAAATCCCGATTTAGATAATCGCATGAAGCAAACCATTCGGGCAAGGCGAAAAAGGCATTTTAATGCTGAGCAACAAAATACACGTAAAAAGTCTATTGATTTGGAATTTCTAGTCTGGCAAAGATTAGCTAATTTAGCTAAACGCCGAGGATGTACGTTGTCACAAACAATTACGCAATTAATTGAAGATGCAGAGCAAAAAGAGCAATATGCAAGTAAAGTGTCGACAATTAAAGATGATTTACTGTCATTACTTGACGATAATTTAGACAGTAAATAACTTAAACTACAGGATAAATAGGTTTAATTATGGGAAAATCCCTTGTTATTGTGGAATCACCAGCAAAAGCCAAAACGATTAATAAATACCTTGGCAAAGATTTCGTGGTTAAATCAAGCGTGGGGCATATTCGAGATCTGCCAGTAAGTGGTAGTAGTCACCGCAATGAAAAAAACAGCAAAGATAAAGCTGAGAAGAAAGTAAAACGATCTGAAAAACAGATTTTAGTCGATCGTATGAGTGTTGACCCATATAATGGTTGGGAAGCACATTATGAAATTTTACCAGGCAAAGAACGGGTAGTTGATGAACTTAAAAAGTTAGCCAAAGATGCGGATATGATTTATCTGGCAACCGACTTGGATAGAGAAGGGGAAGCCATCGCGTGGCATCTAAAAGATGTTATTGGTGGTAGTGATGATAAGTATCGTCGCGTTGTGTTTAATGAGATCACTAAAACTGCTATACAAAATGCATTTAAACACCCAGCAATGTTGGATATGGATCGGGTTAACGCTCAACAAGCAAGACGATTTATGGATCGTGTGGTTGGCTTTATGTTATCACCACTTCTTTGGAAAAAAGTCGCGCGTGGCTTATCAGCTGGTCGTGTTCAATCAGTTGCGGTGCGCCTAGTGGTTGAACGTGAGCGAGAAATTCATGCATTTATTCCTGAAGAGTACTGGGATCTTTATGCTGATTTAAAAACCGCTCATCAAGAGCAATTAACTATGCAAGTCACGCATTATAAAAATGATGCGTTTGAACCTAAGGATCGTGTTGCTATTGATATTGCCTTGGATGAATTGAATAAAAGCCAATATCAAGTTACTAATATTGAAGAAAAACCGACTAAAAGTAATCCAACTGCGCCGTTTATTACTTCAACTTTGCAACAAGCGGCAAGTACTCGTTTAGGTTTTGGTGTTAAAAAGACGATGATGTTAGCACAACGCCTATATGAAGCTGGTTATATTACTTATATGCGTACCGACTCGACTAATTTGAGTCAGGATGCGTTAACTATGGTTCGGGACTACATTGGACAAAACTTCGGCGAGAAGTATTTGCCTAAATCCGCTAACGTTTATAGCAGTAAGAAAAATTCGCAAGAGGCGCATGAGGCAATTCGTCCATCGGACGTGAACATTCTAGCGGATAGTCTTGGCGATGTTGAGGTAGATGCGGCTAAATTATATCAATTAATTTGGCGTCAATTTGTGGCTTGCCAAATGACATCAGCCGAATACAACTCAACAACTATTACAGTTAAAGCGGGTGATTTTACCTTAAAAGCTAAAGGTCGAACCTTACGTTTCGATGGTTGGACAAAAGTGCAACCACAATTAACTAAAAATAATGAAGATAAGATGTTGCCGGCAGTATCTATGCAAGATATGTTGGAATTAATTGGCTTAGATCCTAATCAACACTTTACTAAGCCTCCTGCTCGTTACAACGAAGCGTCATTAGTTAAGGAACTTGAAAAACGGGAGATTGGTCGTCCTTCGACTTATGCAACGATTATCTCAACTATTCAAGATCGTGGTTATGTACGATTAGATAATCGTCGTTTTTATGCGGAAAAAATTGGCGAAATTGTCACAGATCGCTTAAGTGAAAATTTCAATGATTTAATGAGTTACGATTTTACTGCTCGCATGGAACATGCACTTGATGAGATTGCCAATAAAAAACAAGAATGGCGTGAAGTTTTAGATCAATTTTTTGATGATTTCAGCCAACATTTAACCATTGCAGAACAAGATCCTGATAGTGGTGGCATGCAATTAA
Source organism: uncultured Gilliamella sp. (assembly GCA_946480175.1). Lineage (GTDB taxonomy): Bacteria > Pseudomonadota > Gammaproteobacteria > Enterobacterales > Orbaceae > Gilliamella. The sequence continues at coordinate 25,001 of CAMLIK010000018.1, read as the reverse complement.
ATCCACTCGTTTTAACGCCGGAAATTAAATGCCCTAATTGTGGCCGTGAAATGGGTATTAAAACTGCCGGCACTGGTGTATTTTTAGCCTGTTCGGGTTATGCATTACCTCCTAAAGAGCGTTGTAAGCAAACAATTAACTTAATTCCAGAATATGAAACATTAAATATCTTGGAAGAGGCAGAGACAGCCGAAACTGACGCGTTGAGAGCACTTAAACGTTGTCCTAAATGTCATACGGCTATGGACAGTTATTTGCTGGATAATGAGCGTAAATTACATATTTGTGGTAATAATCCAATTTGTGATGGTTCGTTGGTTGAAAAAGGCACATTTAAGGTAAAAAGCTATGAAGGTCCAATTATTGAATGTGAAAAATGTGGATCAGAAATGCATCTTAAATCAGGTCGTTTTGGACTTTATATGGGATGTACCAATCAAGATTGTAAAAACACTCGTAAGATCTTAAAAAATGGTGATGTAGCACCACCTAAAGAAGATCCTGTTGATTTGCCTGAGTTAAAATGTACTAAGTCAGATGCACATTTTGTATTACGAGATGGTGCTTCAGGTATCTTTTTAGCGGCACATAATTTCCCGAAATCAAGAGAAACTCGTGCACCACTAATTGAAGAACTGCAACGTTTTAAAGATCGTTTACCGGAAAAATTTATTTATTTAACGCAAGCGCCGAGTCAAGATCCAGAAGGTAATCCAGCTATTGTGCGATTTAGCCGTAAAAGTAAACAGCAGTATGTTACTTCGGAAGTCAATGGCAAATCGACTGGCTGGGTAATGCAATACGTTGATGGTAAGTGGGTTAATAGTAAAAAATAGGTAAGAACACCTGATGATTTTGTTTAAAATCGCTTAGGTTTAGGAATCGTTTTAGTATAAAAAGCTGTTTTTTGTTTGTGCTAAAGTGTGAAAGGAATTACCTTACGATTTCCCTCTTTTTGACTTTTTATATAGTTTTAAAAAGAGGGAAAGGTATACAGTTAAAGGAGCCTTTGTCATGAAGTTGCAACAACTGCGTTATATTGTTGAGGTCGTCAATAACGATCTAAATGTGTCACTTACCTCTGAAAAACTGTATACCTCGCAACCAGGCATCAGTAAGCAGATCAAATTGTTGGAAGATGAACTCAATGTGCAAATTTTTACTCGGGTCGGTAAACATCTTTCCGAAGTTACGCCAGTTGGTGAGAAGATTATTGCTTTAGCTAGAGAGATTTTAACTAAATCGCAAGATATTAAAATTATTGCTAAAGAATTTAGCCAGCCTAATCAAGGTTCATTAACCATTACAACAACCTATACTCAAGCTCGTTATACTTTACCAATTGTTATTCAGCAATTCATGCAGCAGTATCCTAGTATAACACTTCATATGGAGCAAGGATCATCGCCGCAATGTCTCTTACAAGCGCAAACCGGCCAAGCTGATTTTGCTATCGTTACTGATTTATCTGAACTTAGCGATGATATGATTGCTATACCTTGCTATCATTGGAACCAAGCGGTGATTGTAATGAAAGATCATCCATTAGCTAAAAGCAGTTTAATTACTATCGACGAATTGTCTAAATATCCTTTAGTCAGTTATGACTTTTCTAATGATGGGTCTGATTTGAATCAAGCTTTTATTAAAGCCAATCAAATTCCTAATATTGTTTTTAGTACCACTGATGCGGAACTGATTAAGACTTATGTTAAGTTAGGGGTAGGTGTTGGCATTGTTGCAAAAATGGCGGTTAATGAAAGATCTGATAGTGATTTTGTGGTACTTAATGCTGGGCATATATTTCCATATAGTACCACTTATATTGCCTTTGCTCGTTCGCTATTTCTACGCAATTATATGTATGATTTTATTAATCAGTTTTCGGCACATTTAAATAGGCAAACAGTTGATAGACTTATCTTATGTGAAAATAATGTGGCAGTACAGGCTATGTTTAATGGGATCAAGTTACCAGTTAGGTAGTAGGAAAATCTTTTGCTTATCAATTTTAAACACCAAGCACAACAGATTATGCTTGGTGACTAATGTTATTTATGTCTAGCTTTTAAAATAGCAATGACATCTTGCATTGATAGATTTTGATCTTGTAGTAAGACCAATAAGTGATAAATTAAATCGGCTGATTCATTTTTTAACTCTTCTTTGTCGTGTACTGTAGCTGCAAGTGCAGTTTCAACACCTTCTTCTCCCACTTTTTGGGCAATACGCTTGGTACCATCATGGTAGAGTTTTGCCGTATAAGATGATTTAGGATCAGCATTTTTACGAGCACCAAGTAATTGTTCTAGATCGTATAAAAAGCCCCATTCAGTTTGGTTATTGTTAAAACAGCTATTTGTTCCAGTATGGCAAGTAGGGCCAATTGGATTAACTAAAATCAGTAGAGTATCATTATCACAATCGGTCGAGATACTTACCACATTTAAAAAGTTACCTGATGTTTCACCTTTGGTCCATAAGCGTTGTTTGGTACGCGAATAGAAGGTTACTTTGCCACTCTTTTGTGTCTGAGTTAATGCCTCTTGATTCATATAGCCAAGCATAAGCACTTCACCAGAAACATAGTGTTGTATGATAACCGGCATTAAATTATCAACTTTTTGCCAATCAAGCTGTTTAAGGTCTATTTGCATTTGGGAATGTTGAGTTAACATAATCGGATTTCTACTCCATGTTGAGCTAAATATTGTTTAAGTTCACCAATATTAATTATTTGTTTGTGAAAGACGGAAGCGGCTAATGCACCATCAACATTGGCCTCCTTAAAAGCTTGCAAAAAATGCTCCATAGTACCAGCTCCGCCAGATGCAATCAGTGGTACATGGCAAACTTCTCGAATCCTTTTAAGTTGTTTTAGATCGTAACCATTACGGACACCGTCTTGATTCATCATGTTTAGGACTATTTCACCAGCACCGCGTTTTTGTACTTCTTGCACCCAATCAAGCGTATTCCATTTGGTTGCCACTGTGCGTTTTTCATCGCCGGTAAATTGATAAACATGATAACTATCGGAATCTTTATCATACCAAGTATCAATCCCCACCACGATACATTGCACGCCATAACAATCGGCTAACTCAGTAATTAAACTCGGATTAGCTAACGCAGGAGAGTTGATTGAAATTTTATCAGCACCAAAAGTTAAGATTTGTCCTGCATCTTCAACCGTTTTTATACCGCCAGCGACACAAAAGGGGATATCTATTACTTCAGCAACTTTTGCCACCCAACTTTTGTCAACTACTCGACCGTCGGATGAGGCCGTAATATCATAGAATACCAATTCGTCGGCCCCTTCTTCGGCATAGCGTTTGGCTAATGGTACAATATCACCAATGATTTCATGATTACGAAATTGTACTCCTTTTACAACTTGTCCATCACGGACATCCAAACAAGGTATTATCCTTTTTGCCAACATGTAATTGCCTCCTGAACTGTAAATTTACCTTCGAGTAATGCTCGACCGACAATAACGCCGGCAACACCGCTCTCTTGTAACGCTTTAACATCGTCCAATTGTCCAATTCCACCAGAAGCTTGCAACGCAATTTGGGGATATTTTTGGCTGATCTCTTGATATAGTTTTACATTAGAGCCACTTAGCGTTCCATCTTTGGAAATATCTGTACATAGTACATGTTTCAAGCCATAGGGTAGATAATCATCAATAACTTGTTCCAAGGTTTGTTTAGAATCTTCTTGCCAACCATGAATAGCGACGTTTTTGTTACCTTGTTGGTCAATACGAACATCTAAGGCTAATACCAATGATTCAGGGCCATAATTATCAAACCATTTTTTTACCAAATCAGGTTGTTTAATAGCTGTAGAGCCAATAACTACTCGGGTGGCACCTGCGGATAATAATGCTTTAACATCTTCTTCGGTACGAATTCCACCACCAATTTGTACCGGGACTTGTACGCCGTTAATCAGTGATTTTATTAATGAGATTTGTCGCGCTTGTGGATCTTTAGCGCCAGTTAAATCAACCAGATGTAGTTGTTTTGCACCTTGTTTTTGATAATCTTGTAGGCGAATTAAAGGATCCTTGCCATAATCGCGTTTTTGCTCATAATCGCCTTGATGTAATCGAACCACAGTACCATCAATTAAATCAAGAGCAGGAATAATAATAGGGTAAACTGCCATTTTTACATCTCCAAAAAGTTCTTGAGCAATTTTGCACCGGCTAAGCCAGAACGCTCGGGATGAAATTGCACACCGTAAAAGTTGTCTTTTTGTACGGCAGCAGTAAAGCTTTCGCCGTAATTGGTTTCTGCGATAGTTGATGAGCATAATGGTAAGGCGTATCCATGTACAAAGTAAAAGTAAGCACCATCAGGAATATCTCTAAATAGATGATGTCCGGCTTTTGGGTTGACTTGATTCCAGCCCATATGTGGTAGTGGTAATCCACAATCAGGAATTTGCACTACTTTTTCGTGAATAATACCTAAGGTATCGACATGACCTTCATTGCTATAATCAGCTAAAAGTTGCATACCAAGGCAGATACCTAATACTGGTTGAGTACAGACTTTGATAAGCTTAATTAAATTACGTTCTTCTAATTTTTGCATTGCAGCTGACGCTGATCCCACTCCAGGTAACAAGAGTTTGTCAGATTCAAGCACAGTATCAGGATCAAGGCTAATGATTGGATTATAGCCTAATCTCTGTATTGCATATTTGACTGAGGAAAGATTAGCACAGCCAGTATCGAGAATGACAATTTTCATCTATAACACTCCTTTCGAACTAGGTAGTCTGTCACTTTCAATTTTAATCGCTTGTTTAAGTGTACGCGCAAAAGCTTTAAACAAACTTTCGATTCGGTGATGGTCATTGTCGCCAGTTGTTTCAATATGTAAAGTAATTGCCATCGCATAACTTAGAGAATAGAAAAAATGTTCAACCATTTGTGTACTCATATCGCCAACTTTCGGATCACTGAATTGCGCCGAAAACTTGAGGTAAGGTCGACCTGAAATATCCATTGCACATTTGGCTAAACACTCATCCATTGGAATAACTGATGCATAACGAGTGATACCTCGTTTATCGCCAAGTGCTTTTTTTAGTGCTTCGCCTAAGGCAAGACCAGTATCTTCAATAGTGTGGTGATCATCTATATGTAAATCGCCTTCTACTTGAATGTTTAATTTGATACCGCCATGAGTGGCGATTTGGTCAAGCATGTGATCAAAAAAACCAATGCCGGTATTAATTTGACTGCCACCTTGTCTATCTAACCAAACTTCAACTAAAATTTTAGTTTCTTTGGTATTTCGTTCAACTTTAGCATAACGATCTGCTGTGGTTAAACGTTGGGCTATTTCATTCCAATTAAGTGATTCTGGATTATATTGTAATCCTTTTATTTGCATATTTTCAGCAAGTTGCATATCTGTGACCCTGTCACCGATGACGTAACTATTTTGTTTATCTAACTTACCACTGGTTAAATAAGGTAGAACTAAGGTGATTTTCGGCTTACGACATTCACAATTATCTTGAGGAAAATGAGGGCAGATCAGCACATCTTCAAAGTTAACACCTTGTGATTCGAATATTTGCATCATTAAATTATGCGGTCCATCAAAATCAGCTTGCGGATAACTGCTGGTTCCTAATCCATCTTGATTGGTAACCATAACTAATTTGTAACCAGCTGCTTGTAGTTTTAGTAGTGCTGGGATCACATTAGGTTCAAATGCAAGTTTTTCAAAACTATCAACTTGATAATCAATAGGCGGTTCAACTATCAATGTTCCATCACGATCGATAAATAAATATTTTTGTAACATACTTGCTCCTATTTTATCGCTTTGAGTGCGGTTATTACTGCTTCACATTCTGCTTGTGTACCAATCGAAATTCGCACAAAACCATCTTGGCCAATTGATTTGCTTTGATCTCGCAAAATAATGCCTTGATTCCATAATTTGCTAAATACCGGTTTATTGCTTTGGAATTTAACACATAGATAATTAGCTTCGCTAGAATAAACTTTCTCAACGATTTCTAAAGCTGAAAGTTGATTAGCTAATTGTTCTTTTTGCTTATTGAGATTGGTAACATGCAACTTCATGGTGTTTATACCATCTTTACTTAATGCTTGGGTTGCTATATCAGCAACCGGTGTTGCTAAAGGATAAGGTGCGATGACTTTCTGTAAAGCATCTATTACTGGTTTATTTGCTAAAGTGAAGCCACAACGTAGTCCTGCTAGCGCAAAAGCTTTCGATAAAGTTCGTAAAATAACTAGGTGAGGATAATTTACAAGCCAGCTCACAACTGTTGAATTTGGAGAAAACTCAATATAAGCTTCATCAATAATTACTAAAGCGCGATTTTCGGCTAATTTAAGTAAAGTTTTAATATCATCTTGGTCTATTAAATTACCAGTTGGATTATTAGGTGAACATACATAGATCAATTTAACATTGTCTAGATTTTGTTTAATTCCGTCTAAATCGAGTTGCCAATTAGATTTAGTTGGTACGGTTTTGGTTTTTATACCTAGTGTTTCGGCACTGACTTGATACATACCATAAGTTGGTGGGCAATAAAGCACAGTATCGGTTTCTGGCTCACAAAAAGCACGCATTAATAGTTCTATTGCTTCATCGGCACCCCGACTAACAATCACTTGCTCTGGGGTAACCCCAGCATATTGCGCATAACGATTAATCACTTGTTCGGGTTGTGCTTCTGGATAGCGGTTTAAGTTTTGTTCAGTTAACTGAAAGTTGGGTGCCACAGGGTATTCATTGGCATTTAGCCATATATCACCATTACCGCCTATACGTCTAGCTGATTGATAAGGCGTCAATTTTTGTACGTTCTTTCTGACTAATTGATTAATGTCCATTTTATTCACCTATTTTTCAGAATCTGAGTTAAGTTTAGCTAAACGAATTGTTACGGCATTTTTGTGGGCGGTAAGTTGCTCAGCTTGAGCCATTAGCTCAACAGCATTACCGATTGCTTTTAACCCTTCAGCAGTTAATTTTTGTACTGTCATACGTTTTTGAAAATCGGCTAAGCCAAGGCTCGAGTAAGTAGCGGTATAACCATAAGTAGGTAAAACGTGATTAGTACCCGAAGCATAGTCACCTGCTGATTCCGGTGACCAATCACCTAAAAATATCGAGCCAGCGCTATTAATTTTATCAACTAATTCATCAGCATTTTGCGTTTGAATAATTAAATGCTCCGGTCCATAGCGATTACTGATATTCACACATTCTTCTAAATCTTTAGTAACAATAAGTCGGCTCTCTTGTAACGCTTTTTCAGCAATTCCTTGACGTGAAAGTTGAGCAAGTTGCTTATCAACTTCGATTGAGACTGCTTGGGCGATCTTTTCATCTGGTGTAAGTAGTACAACCTGTGAATCGGGGCCATGTTCAGCTTGAGAAAGTAGATCAGCGGCAATAAATGCTGGATTAGCAAAACTGTCAGCAATCACCAAGACTTCTGACGGGCCGGCTGGCATATCTATTGCTGCGCCATCCAATCGTTGGCTAACTTGGCGTTTCGCTTCGGTAACATAAGCATTACCGGGACCAAATATTTTATCGACTTTAGGAACTGATTGAGTACCTAATGCCATTGCTGCAATCGCTTGTGTTCCACCCAATTGATAAATTTCTGTTACACCACAAAGTTCTGCCGCATATAGAATCTCGTCAGCAATTGGTGGAGGTGAACATAAAATCACTTTACGACAACCGGCAATTTTAGCTGGTATTGCTAGCATCAATACGGTAGATAATAAAGGTGCCGAACCACCCGGTATATACAGACCTACCGAATCAATTGGTCTAGTAACTGACTGACATTTGATGCCAGGCATCGTTTCCACTGTTATAGTTTGTCTAACTTGTGCTTGGTGGAATTTTTCGATGTTACTTACAGCTAATTGCATTGCCTGTTTTAATTCTGGTTTAACACGGCTAGTTGCTGTTTTTATCTCATCTTTAGTTAATTTGATTTGCTTAATTTGTACTTTATCAAATTTATTACTTAATTCTTTTAGAGCTTCATCGCCATTTTGTTTAACTTGCACCAAGATATCGTTAACCGCTTGACTAATAGCATCGGAAGCTGCAATTGCCGGTCGAGTTAGTAATTCTGCTTGTTTTTCTTTAGAACATTGTTGCCAATATGATAGTTTCATTTAATTACTCCATCATTTTTTCAATTGGTAATACAAGGATTGAACTTGCACCTAATGCTTTTAGTTTTTCCATGGTTTCCCAGAATAATGATTCAGTACTCACCATATGTAGTGCTACCCGATTTTGTTCGCCAGTTAATGGTAAAATGGTTGGATTTTCTGCTCCTGGTAATAGTGATACGACTTGATCTAAAACGGCTGTTGGCGCGTGCAGCATAATGTATTTGGATTCACGAGCTTGAATTACCCCTTGAATACGGGTCATTACTTTGTCGATTAATGCTTGTTTCATCGGCGACATTTCACCTTCTCGTTGAATTAAACAAGCTTTCGATTTATAAATAACTTCAATTTCTTGTAGACCATTAGCTTCTAATGTGGCTCCACTAGAGACTAAATCACAAATTACATCGGCTAGACCTGCTCGTGGTGCAACTTCTACAGAACCATTAAGTAGACAGGTTTTAAAATTGACATTGTATTGTGAAAGGTAACGGCGGAGTAGGTGAGGATAAGTGGTTGCAATGCGTAAATTATTTAAACATTCTGGTCCTCTATAAACAAAATCACGAGGAGCAGCAATTGATAAGCGACAGCCACCAAAATCAAGGCGACGTAAGGTTTTATATTGTGGGTTTTCACCTTCGGCTTGTCTATCAAGAACTTCTTCTTCTAACACATTCTCACCGACAATACCAATATCAACAACGCCATCAATGACTAGTCCGGGTATATCATCATCGCGAACGCGTAAAATATCAATTGGCATATTTTCGGCAAAAGCAATTAAGCGTTGTTCTTGCAAATTGATTTTTATGCCACATTGAGCCAATAATTTTTTCGACTCATCGCTTAAACGTCCCGACTTTTGCATTGCTATACGTAAACGTGAATTATCCAACATATTATTCTCCAACTTGTTTAAATAAATTTATAAACCACAAATAAAAAACCCTCGGAAGACTGATCTTCCGAGGGTTCTCTAAATGCTTTTGCGATATCACCGGAAGACCTTCTGTCTTCCAGCACCAATCGCCCGAAGACTATTCAGGAATGATGGTGATGATGATGTTTAGTAACGAAAACACAAAAACAATTCATAAAAAATAAAACCTTTAAATTTAACTGTTGTAGAAAATATAACATAAATAACTAACTCGCAACTTATTTTTGTCGATTTATTAAAAAAATATAAAAAATTCAAATTTTTTAATTATTTGTTTTGTCTTAATTCATTCCGTGATCTTGAATTTAACGGTAATATTATTTCATCGTCAGATGTTCATAATAGCTTTATGTCGGCATTGATGCGATTTGCAACAGTAATGAATATTGAATCATTCATTGAAACAAATTAATAAGTTAAAATACTTTTTCTTAATTTTTGAGGATTAATAAAAAATCCTCATTTTTTGACATAAATATTTATCCGTGATAATCATAACTGAAAGGAATTTTGTTATAGCTAGTTTTATAAATTGGATTTTATATGGATCATCCTGCTAATCATATCGATAGTTACATTTTTGTTTGGTTTTTCATGCTACCATTTTTTTATGGTATTTATACGTTTTCGTTAATATTTGTTTTTGTCCGGATGCATTGGATTATCAAAGCAATTTTTACAATTCCAATGGTTGTTTGGTTAATATTTTGCTTTATGCATACCAATCTTATTATTTTTCTATTTACGTTAACCGGTATGGTTTTTCCAATAATACTTCGACTATGCCAATTACAAGCAAAAAAATCTTATGGTATAAAACGTAAATTCGCTTCAATATTTAGTTATGTATTATTACCATTATTTTGTACTTTCTTTTGGCCAGCCTATTTAATAGCTCCTATAGTTGTAGAATTTGTAGAAAGTAGACCCAGTAGTGAATGTAGAGAAAATGGACGTTTAGTTGAATTGTCTAAAGATACTATTCTGCGAGTTTATCCTAATTCCAAATATTCACCATTTTGGATTAAAAAATTACATGATTCTACTTCTGTAAATATTTCTGAAAAAGATTTTTGTGAGCAGTTTTCCCATACTCAAGCCTATCAAATTGACAAAATCAGTGAAATTAGAATTAATTCAGGGAATTTATGCATTCATCCAACATCTAAAGCAATAATCGCTTATTGCAGTAATATAAAAAATGAACTTTTAAAATTGGATAGTTTAGACATCGAATTTGTGAAAAAAAATAAAGATAAAGTTAGTGGTATTCGGCTTAAATCATTTCAGAAAAGATTAGAAAATATAAAGGAGATAAAGAGAAATAGAAATTCAGAAGATTGGTATGGAGATTGGCTTGAGACAAAACAATTCAATAATGGCATCGAATTACATAGATTTTATAAACATGAAAACACACTAATCATTCCTCAAGTAGATTGGTTGCCACCGCAAACAGAAGCTTTAGAAATTAATTGCTACCGTAAAAATGTTTTAAGGTGTACTTATAATTATGAGTATAATCAAGATTGGAATGTATCCGTTTTCTATATATTCAATATTGGAGATAGTATCGAAAATGAAAATGACGATGATGATAATATGCCAGTTTATGATCAAACTTTCATTGATATGAATTTAGAAGGTGCGCAAAAAGCTCATCAAATAGTTGAAGATTTCATTGAAGGTCTAAGTGTGAAATGAATTAATATTATAATTTTTAGTCATCATTAATATGAAAAATGGTAATAAGTAAAATTGAACGGAGCGAGATTATAGATTATAGAAAATTTGGTATATTGGAACGAGTATTGACTCTTAAATATTCAATCAAATCTTTTTAAAAAGAGACTTATATTAGCGTTCGAATATTTTAGGCATCAATTCATAGCTTTGCTTCTATACAGATTATGGGGATCTATCTCGACCGTTTGCTACGTTTGCCTGTTGCAGGTCATAAAGAAGTAGGGTGATGGAAATATTTGCGAGGAATTGCATGAAAGAGAGAGAAATAAGAGCAGTATTTGATGAAGAAACAATAACAGTTTATCAAGCATACAGAAAAGAGATAGCTTTATCAGCGATAAAAGCTCAAACATTTGTGCCGCCATTTAAAATAGAGAGAATGACATGGATTAAACCTTCTTTTCTTTGGATGATGTATCGATCAGGATGGGCACAAAAAGAGGGGCAAGAACATATTTTAGCTATTAAATTAAAACGCGAAGGTTTTGAATGGGCTTTAAAACAGGCATGTTTATCCACTTTCAACAATTCTGTTTACTCCAATCATTCAATTTGGCAAGAACAATTAAGCAAAACTCCTGTACGTGTACAATGGGATCCAGAAAAAAATATTCGACTTGAAAATTTGGATTTCAAATCTATACAAATTGGTTTAAAAAATGAAGCGGTTAAAAAGTATGTTGAAGATTGGATTATTCAAATTGACGACATTACTGACTATGTAAAGTCAATTCATCAATTTATTCTTAATAATCAAATAGAAAAAGCAAGTGAAAAGCTGCCTATTGAAAAAATTTATCCTTTACCGGATTCAATCAAACGTATAATAAATGCTGATTAAAACTAATCAGTTTTCTAATTGTTGGATTTTTTAAGATTAAAATTATGCCATTTTTAATGGCAAGGAATACTTATCATATGATTTAAGTTTGGCTTATATAGGAGTTTGTTGGTAAATAATGAATATTAAGTCAACTCATGAAATATACATCAAATATAAGTAAAATTTTAAAAAGTCATTTATTTGTCCTTGAAATGAGCAAAATAGAATGACTAAATGATAAAAACTTCAATGAAAAACGACCTTGAATATGGATATAGCTAATTGAATCGAGCATTATTTTATAGAAAATTTGGACTACCTGAACAAGTATTAACATTCGATTAAATCATAGATATTATAATATTTTATTAATTAATAGCATTTAAATATTTATGCCATTTACTTAAGTTGCAAATTATTACCACTTAGAACTCTATGTTTGATTGATTTTTTAATTATTGAATTAAAAAATTTACAATGGTTAAAAATGATAAATAAAATATTTACTTAATATAGGCAAGTAGATATTATTGCTAAAGTTTTATAGCGTCAATTACTATAAAATGCACTAAATTTGATTTAATTTAAAATAGTTGTAATAAGGAATATAAAATGGGTATATTTTCTCGTTTTTTTGGTAAAAAAACAGAATCAAAACAGATGGATAATTCGATTGTCCCAAATCCTGATATTGAGAATGCCGTTAGCTTAAGTGTTGTTTTTAGCGGTGTGCTTAATATTAATAACGATGAATTATTAGCAAAACTTAAATCGATTAATCCGATCATAAAAGATATTCGATATGAAACACCGTTCGGACAACTTGAAGAAGGTATGTGTATTTTAGTAAGTTGGGGTAAACATGTTATTAGAATAGTTGGTCTCAATGCGCCTTATCCTAAAGCTGTATTAGAAGCATGTGTTACTCCTGCTAGTTATAGTCAAGAAATAAAACAACAAGTTTATGAAAGTGATAGTCATTTATTATTATATTATGTTGGCTATGAACAAGATGTATTAGAGCAGTACTTAGCTTTAACTCGTTTAGTAGCATGCTTTGAACAATTTAATGCGTTAGCAGTAATTAATGAAGATGCTCATACTTCATTACCAGTTAACTTTATTAATTCACTAGCTTCGGAAAAAGATGGTTTAGCCACTTTAGGGGAATGTTTACCTTTATTGTTTTGTGGTTTTGTTAAATATGAAATAGAAAATATTAAAGGGATTTGGATGCGCACTTATGGCGCTAATAAATTTGGTTTACCTAATTTTGCAGCATTAGCCAATAGTTATGAGGAAAGTGAGTATTATTTTGACATGTTTAATAATATTTTAAATTATTTACGACAAAGTCAAGCGACAATGAATCCTGGTGATACGATGGAAATGGGTGATAATCGTATGATGTCATTACGAGCACCTCAAGATGATGAATATTTCTTAAAAGATCAGGGTGATCTTTTAGTAATTGAAATTAATAATTAATTTTAACTATGCAATTTTTAGGAAAGGTAATAAATAATTGGCGCTACCTTTCCTAAATATTTAGCATCTTATTGTTGAGTTATTTGTGGATATTTTTTACCTGCTAAAACACTAAACCGACCAGTCCCTAATAATGCCAAACTAAAAGCAGTTAATGACATAAAAGCTGGATACTCCCAACCACCTCCTTGATTAGTAAATGACCAACCATTATTCCAATGCACAATAGTTATTATTGCTAATTGAAAGAAAGCAATTAGCGCTATGGCACGAGTTAAAATACCGAGTAACAATAGTGCACCGCCACCAATTTCAAAAATGATAACGATATAAGAAAAAAAACCGGGAAAGCCAAGAGTATGAAAATACTCTGCAGTACCTTCTGGGGTTAGAACAAGTAGTTTGGTAAAACCATGGGCCAAAAACATCATACCTAAAGCAATTCGTAATATAAATGCAGCTACATCAGTTTGATATTCTTTCATTTTGTGTTTCCTATATTAAGTTAGCAAAATAACAATAATGAAACTCATGAAGATTTCTTAAAAAACGTTATTACCTTTTTTAAACATAGGATAGAGCAATAGAGATTGTCTCACAGTTAACAATCAATAGTAAAGTATTAGACAACTATCATCAATTTTTATAACTGAAATTTAAGATGTTTTTTGATATAGATTAATTATTTATCTAAGAATAGAATAAATAGCAGTGCGACAAGTTGTCGCACCGTTATTGCTTACTTATTGTTGGTGTCGAATAGACTTAAATCTTTGCGTCGTCTGCATTAATGCTGTTTCTGTCGGCAAACGTTCCATTGAACTTGCGCCGTAAAAACCATTACAATCAGGACAATTTTGTAATATATATTCTGCATCTTCAGGGGATGAAATAGGTCCTCCATGGCAAAGTATAATGATATCTGGACGAATAGCTTTAGCAGCTTTAGCCCATTGATTAATTAAAGGAACACAATCAGCAAGTTTTAATGCAGTTTGGGCGCCAATGCTACCACCAGTGGTTAAGCCCATATGTGGAACTAAAATATCAGCTCCAGCTTTGGTCATCTCAATAGCATCTTGTTCACTAAATACATATGGTGTAGTTAGTAGATCTTTCTCATGTGCTTTACGAATCATCTCAACTTCTAACGCATAACCCATGCCAGTTTCTTCTAGATTAGCTCTAAAGTTACCATCAATTAAACCAACAGTAGGGAAGTTTTGTACGCCAGCAAATCCGGTAGCTTTAATTTGATCTAAAAACTGATCAAATTGGCAAAAAGGGTCGGTGCCATTAACACCAGCTAACACAGGGGTATGTTTTACAACCGGTAAAACTTCTTTTGCCATATCCATAACAATTTCGTTTGCATTGCCATAAGCTAATAAGCCCGCAAGAGAACCTCTTCCTGCCATGCGATAACGACCTGAATTATAGATAACAATTAAATCGATTCCACCAGCTTCTTCACATTTAGCTGACAATCCTGTTCCTGCACCACCACCGATAATAGGTTGTCCATTCGCAATCATATCATGGAATTTTTTAAGCAATTTAGCTCGCTTGCTACTCATAATATTCTCCATTATCTTATTTCATTATCTTATTAAATTCGTTGATCACGAGGTTGCAAAACTCTGGTGAATTAATATGATAAGGAGTTTTTATTAATCTTCGTTTTTCGGTTTGAATAAAATATTTCTCGAATTCGTCAATAAATGCTTTATCTGCTTCTGGTGACCAAAAATCACCATTTTCAATATCAAGTGCAGAAAATCCACCTTCAGGAATAATAAAAACAACATCACCTTGACATTTATTTAGTTTTGCAGCGATCCATTTAGCCATAATTTTATTTTCTTCTGGTGTTGTTCGCATCAAAGTAACTTGTGGATTATGTGGATAAAATAAACGTTCACGGTATTTTTCTGGAATGGTATCAGGACTGCCAAAATTAACCATATCAAGTGCACCACATGAACCAATGTAAGGAACCTGACTTCTAGCAATAGCTTCAAAACGATTATCATCACAAGCTAGTACACCGTCAAATAGATGATCACAAACTTCAGTGGTAGTGATATCGAGTACGCCTTTTAATAAATGACTGTCTGCTAATTTTTCCATTGCTTTGCCTCCACTTCCTGTAGCATGGAAGACAAGACAATCATATATATTATTTAGTTTAGCTGAAAGTGATTGTACGCAAGTAGTGGTAACGCCAAACATAGTTAATCCTACAGCAAGTTTGTCTTCTACTTGTTCTTGTGTTTTAAATAATACGGCTCCAGAAATAAAGTTAGCTGCATTAGCTAGCACTTTCCTTGATATAACGTTTACGCCCGCAATATCGGTGACTGAATAAAGCATGGCAATGTCGCTAGCGCCAATATAACCGGAGATATCACCTGATGCCATTGTTGAAACCATTAATTTTGGTACGCCCACTGGTAAAGTTTGCATTGCAGGCGTAATTAAAGCAGTTCCACCTGAGCCACCTAAACCTAATATAGCTTCAACATCATTTTGAGCTATTAAAAATTGCTTAAATGCCTCAGCCATTGCTACGATGGCGTTACCTCTATCTGTTTCAAAAACTGCTTTTTCACCTTTCGGATGATAATTTGCTATATTACTGGCGCTGATGTCTGCTATATGACTAAAATTGTGGGGTTGTTTGGTGGAGATATCGACTATTTTACTGTCAAGATTTCTTTTATCCAATAAATGTTTGATGTAAACAACTTCCTCTCCTTTTGTGTCTAGTGTCGCGACCAAGTAAATCATGTTATGCGATGCCATTCATTTCTCCTTAACAGATAAAATAGAACTCGATACTCTTACTTAACTAGCGATTACTACTTTATTAATTATATGCTAAAAATGAGACCTAAGTCTCATTTTTTTTAAATTTTTTTAATAATTTTTAGTTAATTAAATAAAGTTGTATAATATACAAACGTTTACATACATTAAAAATAATATGAAAATAGATAGTTCATTGAAATTGAATAAGTATATCGGTATTAAAAAACGTACTTATGAGCATCTTATCCAAATTGCAATAGAGGCTTTAGAACAAGGTAATGATATATCTATTACCGAATTATCAAATAAATGTGGTATTTCAAGAGCAACTGCGTATCGTTATTTTCCTACTAAAAGTGATTTGGTATCAGCTGTGGTTGAACAATCTCTAGGTCCTATTTTTTTTTGGAAATCAAATAAAGAAAAAGTAGAAGAACGTGTAAATGACTTTTTAGCATTCGCATTTCCACAAATGTTAAAGCACGAGGGCGCCTTGCGAGCTGCATTAAGACTTTCTTTACAACAGTGGTCAACTGAACGTTCAAAAATTTCCGAACAATCAGAGAAACTTGTTCGTGGTAATCGTAAGGAGATTTTATATAACTTACTATTGCCACTTAAAGGAGAATTATCTCAAGAGTTATACGATAAAGTTATATATTCAATCTCTATTATATACGGTTCAGAAATTTTAATGGTGTTGAAGGATATTTGGAACTTTGATAATGAACAAGTAATCACACTTTCACAATGGATAGCTAAAGCCATTATTAACCAAGCCAAAATAGATGCTCAATCAGAACGTTGCGATAAAGTAATTAAAAATAGTTAATTTCAAATAAAATATATAACACAATTGATTATGCTAATCATGTTGTTTTTTTATAATTGTTTTATACTAGTCAAATATTTATCTTTAATTGCACAATAAATGACTTTGTTAGCTAATTTACTTAATAAAATTCTTTTTCCTATAATTAAACCTAAATTTCAAAAACTTGAACAACAGTTATATAAAAAAACGATTATTATTACAGGAGCAAGCTATGGAATTGGTGAATCACTTTGCAAACTCATCGCTAACATTGATTGCCATCTTATTTTAGTCGCCAGAACAAAAGAGAAATTAGAAGAGATCCAAATATCTTTATCTAGCCAAAAAGCAACCATTCAACTCTATGCAGCTGATCTGCGTGATGTTAACCAATTAGATAACTTTTTAAATTTTATTCAATCCTATCACATTGATATTTTTGTTAATAATGCCGGGATATCGATTTGTCGATCAATTATGCAATCGCTCGATCGTCGGCATGATTTTGAGAGAACGATCAAATTAAACTATTTGGCACCAGTGAGCTTATGCTTAGCATTGATACCTAAATTGGCACAATCACACGGACAAATTATAAATGTTTCGGCGATTAATGTTTTGTTAGCTCCAACCGTAAATTGGGCGGCTTATCAAGCGTCAAAAACAGCGTTTGATCAGTGGTTACAATGTGCAACACCAGAACTTAGAAATCAAAATATCCATGTCTCAACAGCCTATTTACCGTTAGTTAAAACGCGTATGATTTTGCCAACAAAGGCTTATCAAAATTTTCCAGCATTAACACCAGTTCAAGCCGCAACCATCATCTGTCGTTTACTACAAACTAAAAAACGCCAGTATAAACCATGGTGGATAATTATAGGCCAAATAACATCAGTGTTGTTTTCTGGAATCTGGCTTAAATTAACTACATACTATATAAAGCATAAGAAATGATTAATATTATTCTAGCACTTATTAAAACGAAATTATTAACCTTTAAAGGAATATGGTTGCTATTAAAAAGTATACCAACTGTCGGCATGAATTTAATGGCTTTACTTTATATTCGTCACCAACTATGTCCGCAACAGATAGTTATTAACGAAAATGGTAACGAACTTGATTATCAGACGCTCTATAATCAAGTTCAACATCTAGCAAAGCAATTGGCAGCTTACTGTAATATCCAACCAGGTCAAAAAATTGCCATGATGGCTAATAATCATTCACTTCTAATACAAACGCTTTTTGCGTTGGCAAGATTAGGTGCAGATATCTATCTAATTAACACTGAACTATCGTCCGAGCAGCTTAAAAATATCAATCATAATATCGATTTTGATTTAATAATATATGATCCAGAAGTATCAGAAATTGCCTCTTCACTGGCAATCAGCAAGATAGCAACATTACATGATAATCAAGTTTGCATCAGTTCACTTTTAAAGAGCCCATTGCTTAATCAAACAATAAAACTTAAAGTGACGCACTTTTCAAAAATTACCGTCCTAACCAGTGGTACGACACAACGCTTTAAGCTAGCCACACGAAAAAGCCATGCGCAAAATTTTATCACTCTTTTTTGTCAGTTATTGATTAAACTCAAACTTAGCCATTACAATAAAGTGTATATAGCAACGCCTATATATCATGGCTTTGGTCTGGCAACGTTATGTTTCTCTACGTTATTAGGGGCAACGATATTTATTACCAAGCGTTTTCAAACGCAAATTGCCTGTAATATGATTGCGAAATATCAGATTGAAGTTGTTACGCTGGTTCCTTTGATGCTCTCTCGCATGATAAATCATTCTGAACAGCAACTTAGGAGCTTACGTTGTATCATTACTGGTGGTGCGCCAATCACTATAACCTTAGTTAACAGAGTCTTAAATCAATTGGGTAAAGTGTTATTTAATTTATATGGCACATCTGAAGCCGGAGTATGCATGATTGCGACACCTGATGATTTAAGTAAAAATCCGACAACAATCGGCAAACCAATAAAAGGGTTGAGAACTAAGCTTATTTCCCAAAATCATACTACACCTGGAACTAATGAACTTTTTATAAAGTGTGCATGGTCAATTGCAGGAAAAGATTGGATAGCCACAGGCGATTTAGCTGAAAAAGATAATCAAGGTTACTATTATTTAAAAGGGCGGGTTGACGATATGATAGTATCAGGCGGCGAAAATGTTTATCCTTTTGAAATCGAAAATCATTTATTAAAACATGAAGAGATTAAAGAAGTAGCGATTATTTGTGTTGATGATGAAGAATTTGGCCAACGATTTATTGCTTTTATTGTTTTAACACCAAAATCTATGCAAACAGAATCATCAATTCTAACTTGGTTAAGAGCTAAAGTTGCACGTTTTCAACTGCCGAAAAAAATATATATTATTGACGAATTTCCAATGACTGGTATTGGCAAGGTCGACAGAAAAAAATTAAAACAATTAATCGAGTAAAGCCGTTGTTAGATCATCAAATGTATTAAACAAAATTCTTAACTATTTTTAAACTAGTTAATAGTATGTTATTAAAAGATAAGTACACCTTTAGCAAGTGTTGCCCAAAACTGTTTATCAGTTTTTTCAACTAAAAAAACGGATTTATTAGCCTTATCGAAGCCACTTTGAATTAGGCTGATTGTTTTAGCATGATTATCTTTTGTGTGAAATTGTTCTTGCGATAACGAATTTATTTTCAAGAATTTTCTAAAACCTATAAAAGCGTTATAACATCAATATTAATTTTATTCGCTGAAATGATCTGTATGATTTCATCATGACTTGCAAATCAATAGGCTAAGGTGGCAAGAATGATGAATTTAGGATGAATAATCAACTGTTTTTTAAACAGTTTTTTTAATTCGTTTTATAAATAATAAATAATTAAAAAAGACACTGCCATGTAAGGTAGTGTCTTTATTTGAAGTTAATTAGATAATTAACTTGTTATCATAACTATTCTCTTAATGATACTGAATTGGTGATTGATTTTGTTCGTCATCAACTAAAACTAAACAAGTATCACTGGTTAATACCGCTTGTTGTAAACGCTGTTTCGCTTGCTCATTAAGTCCATTAATGCAAGCAACTATATAACTACAAGTTTTATTTTGTAATGCTTTTTCAATAGTCGAGACTAAATTCTCTTTATTTAAATGAGTTAAATGAACGACTTTCTGTTTATCAAGTCCTGCAATATTTATCCATGAGCGTTTTAGCATCGGCCGATCTGACAACCACAATTGCCATTTCTTTTCTTTGTTAAATGAACGTAATAAAGGCCGCTGTTGTTGTAACACCTGTTGAAAGGGTGTTTCAAAATTGATAGCCATAAGTTGTGGTGAAGAATGTTCAATAAGCATAATAACTCCAATGCTGTTGATTTATACAGTGTATATTAATACAGTGATTTGGAGTTGTAAATACTCTCTATAAGCATTTTTATCTTATCTGCGAGAAAAACTATCTTTATGAACGAAAATATTGATAGGTCAAAATCCCTAAAAATGTCATTAGAACTGATCCGGCGACATGAATAGCAATAGTTGTTAATCCCCAACCAATACGGCCTTCTTGTAGAAAGTTAACTATCTCCGCCGAAAAAGTGGAAAAGGTCGATAATCCACCGCAAAAACCAGTGATCACTAATAATCGCCACTCAGCAGATAAGTTTGAATGATTAAAAAAAGCTATTGCGAAGCCAATAATATAACCCGCAATCAGATTAGATAGTAACGTTCCTAATGGAATCGCAAAGGCAATAATATTTAATTTAAGTGACAGAAACCACCGCAATAAACCACCGGCAACTGAACCTACCGATATAGCTAAAATAAGTTTTAACATGTAAAATCCTTAAAAATAGGGTACATTTTTATTCAATATATTTTTTATGGTTAATGGCAACGAATGATAACTATAACCGAGACAAAAAGAAAATGCATATCTTTTGTTGCAGCATCATTTTGGATTTAAAAATTCGACAGCTTATATTCGAATTTTACTCTTAACTTTAGAAAAATCATTTAATAAAGAAATTATGAATCTATTACATAAAGTTGTTATGCATATAATTTTTTATATAAACATGTTTGTTAAGTATGGTTATTTTGTTTACTTCTTACCATTTATTATATGAATTATTGCTATTAATAATGAAACTTATACAATTGATAAAATAATTGACAAAGCTTTGA
The DNA here is from genome assembly GCA_946480175.1 of uncultured Gilliamella sp. GTDB lineage: Bacteria > Pseudomonadota > Gammaproteobacteria > Enterobacterales > Orbaceae > Gilliamella. The sequence goes on along the minus strand of CAMLIK010000018.1, from coordinate 3,939 downwards.
ACTACAATTAAAACCTGATGTAAAAACTAAAATAAGATCAAATGATTAAAGTTAGTTTAATTTTAAAACTTAACAAATTGAATTAGAAAACAATAACAGGAAAAATCATAATTATGCTACCAAAAACGGATATACCTTTTAACACGCAATATCAGCAAACTGCTTTAGGGCCAATGATTATTTTAAAATCACCTTATGGTATTTCTTCTTCGGAGGCCATTAGTTATCAAAATAAATCAATCATTTCTTGCAACTACTATACCAATTCTGATGGTTATAGTTATAAAGTGATTTATATTATGCTTGACAGTGATTTACAAAATTATACATCCTATATAGAATCTGATGGTTATTTGCCAACATTTTTTATTAACCCAGATGGAAAATTGTATACTTCTATTGAGGTTGATCATCCTGATAAATACGGTTTAATCACCATGCTTCCTTGTTTTGAACGCGATAATATTACTTATCCAAAACCTAAAAAAATGCTACCTATTGATTATATTGGTATTTTCCATAATTTCGCCATGTTTAAGTATGTTAATATTTTTTCAACCAAACAGTTGGATAAATTGGTTGCGGTTGAATTTAAAGACGGTGAGTTAAAAAAAACCTATACTTCAAAAATTCCTTTACCAAAATATAATGTATTTAGTATAAATAATGACAATCAACAAATTCATATCATTGCGCAAGATGAAGAAAACTGTTGGCTACATCGTAAAATCGATGAAAAAGGTAAAGTATTACAATCAAGGAGTATTGATATAACCTGTGATCATTATCCCTCTTGTATTTTAAACTTAAGTTTTGAAGAATCATCATATGTTGTAAGTTATGGCGAAGATGGAATTTTTTATCTAATTACTATTACCTCACAAGGTGAGGCGATACGAGATAAGTTATTTGATATAAATTGTTGTATATATTCAGTATGGGAACCGGTAAAAATTGCCAATGAAATATTTGTGATTTATTTTACCACAGAAAGGGGAAACGGCTGGATAACCTTGCGGTACAATAAAGTGATAGAAGCATTTCAACAACAGCAAGCTGGCAAATTTAATAATTTACTTACTAATGAAAATATCGTATTAGCTAAAGAAAAATTGATTATTTCTGATGTGATTTCCTGCCAAAACAGTAGTTATACAATTGTGTTTTATGGTGATCAACAAGATAGTAGTAAACATAGTACAACTTTGTTTATTTTAAACAGAACGCTTATTTGAATCTGTTATTTAAGTTGATATCAGGGTTAGGTAAATTTGCTTAATGATAGATAATTACCTAATGATTAAGTAAAATAGAAGCTTATATTCGTTTAATTTAAGGAATAAAGTATGTTTACAGGTATTGTGCAGGGTGTAGGTAAAATTATTGATATCATCGATCAAGATAAATTACGAACTTATCAAGTCAAACTGCCACATCATTTAATCAATAATATTGAAATTGGTGCATCAATAGCGAATGATGGCTGTTGCTTAACCGTAACAGGGATTGAAAATGATTGTGTAACTTTTGATATTATGCAAGAGACCTTATTTTTAACGACTCTTGGCAATAAAAAACGCAACGATCTTGTTAATATTGAGCGTAGTGCTAAATATGGTGATGAAATTGGTGGGCATATAATGTCAGGACATGTCTCTTGTAAGGCAAGTATTATTGATATTAAAAAAACGTCTACTAATTGTCAAATGACTTTAGTAATACCCGATAGGTTTAAAAAATATGTGTTATATAAAGGTTTTATAGGTATCGATGGAGCAAGTTTAACAGTTGGTGATATCAAAGATAATCAATTTAATATCCATCTAATTCCTGAAACTTTGGCGATTACTACCTTAAAAACCAAAAAAGTGGGTGATGATGTGAATATTGAAATAGATTCACAAACTCAAGCTATTGTGGATACGGTTGAAAGGGTATTAGCAGCGAAAAAGTAAAGTTAATCAATGACAAATTTTTAAGAGTTAAATAAAAAAATATCATAAAAAAAGCTATAATTGTTCTATTTATTCTTTTTACTATCTTTATTATCGAACCGGCAATGATTAACCATTTTTACCTCGATTTAAAATCTACATGAGAAATCAGTTGTAAATACCCCATTGTTAGCACACAAACCAAGTAGAAAATTATGCTATTTGGAAGAAATTATAAAAAAGCTTTAGTGCCCACAAAAGCACGTAAAACGTGGGCACAGCAACTACAACAAAATCATTCTTTTACAGGTACTCCCTATTATGCTAAAATTGAAGTTTTCGGTGGCTACACTGATCAGGATAACTTTAACTATGATATCCAACCAGAAAAATCAGGCCTTGAATTATCTCCTAGAGGTTTAGGAACAAAATATGTTACCTATAATCATCTTGAAGTAAAAGGAACCCCTAAAGTTGCCGGAACAATCACAATAGAACTTTTTGGAACTACTTACGGAACAAATACATGTGTGGGAAAACGCTATGATAGAGTTTATACCATTAAAGTTGAAGAATAGTATCAGGATTGGAATAAATTATATGAAAAAATTACGATATCACTTAATGTTAATCATTGGATTTTTTTTGACTACTGTTCTTACCGGTTGTTTGTGTTATAAACCAGAAGTTCGACCAAAAACGTTACCCAATGCCACATTGGGTAATCCCTATTTTGCTAAACTGGAAGTTTTTGGTGGTCACGCTAATCGCCATCACTTTAACTATATTATCCAACCAGAAAAATCAGGCCTTGAATTATCTCCTAAAGGTTTAGGAACAGAACGTGAATCCTACAATGATCTTGAAGTAAAAGGAACTCCTAAAGTTGCCGGAACAATCACAATAGAACTTTTTGGAACTACTTACGGAACAAATACATGTGTGGGAAAACGCTATGATAGAGTTTATACCATTAAAGTTGAAGAATAGTATCAGGATTGGAATAAATTATATGAAAAAATTACGATATCACTTAATGTTAATCATTGGATTTTTTTTGACTACTGTTCTTACCGGTTGTTTGTGTTATAAACCAGAAGTTCGACCAAAAACGTTACCCAATGCCACATTGGGTAATCCCTATTTTGCTAAACTGGAAGTTTTTGGTGGTCACGCTAATCGCCATCACTTTAACTATATTATCCAACCAGAAAAATCAGGCCTTGAATTATCTCTTGAAGGTTTAGGAACAGAACGTGAATCCTACAATGATCTTGAAGTAAAAGGAACCCCTAAAGTTGCCGGAACAATCACAATAAAACTTTATGGAAATACTTACGGAACAAATACATGTGTGGGAAAACCCTATAAGAGAGTTTATACCATTAAAGTTGAGCAATAGTATCAGAATTGGTTTAGATTTTATGAAAAAATTACGATATCACTTAATGTTAATCATTGGATTTTTTTGACTACTGTTCTTACCGGTTGTATTTGTGATAAAGTAGAAGTTCGACCAAAAACGTTACCCAATGCCACATTGGGTAATCCCTATTACGCTAAAATTGAAGTTTTTGGTGGCGTGGTTAATCGCCATTACTTTTACCATGATATCCAACCAGAAAAATCAGGCCTTGAATTATCTCCTAGAGGTTTAGGAACAGAATATGTTACCTATAATCATCTTGAAGTAAAAGGAATCCCTAAAGTTGCCGGAACAATCACAATAAAATTTTCTGGATCTACTTACGGAACAATGTCATGTCCGGGAAGAGAGTATAATAGAGTTTATACCATTAAAGTTGAAGAATAGTATCAGAATTGGTCTAGATTATATGAAAAAATTACGATTCATTAATGTTTAGTAAAACACAAATTGACTTTTTCGGAACCCCTAAATTAAAAAAGATTGGGCGAGAAAAAATGGATAAATTAATAAAACAAGCTACACGACATAATACTGTGTGTTCGGCGCATCCCCCTGAGCGATGTTGTTGGATATTTA
>CAMLIK010000017.1 GCA_946480175.1 uncultured Gilliamella sp. | reverse complement strand
ACTAAAACCATTAATTGAAGAAGATTTACTAGACAAAAGGCAATGGCCTGTCATCAATGCAGTCAGTGGTGTAAGTGGTGCAGGCCGGAAACCTTCAATCAATAATATATTTTGTGAAGTCAGTTTGCATGCTTATGGATTGTTTACTCATCGTCATCAACCTGAAATTGCAACACATTTAGGGCAAGAAGTTATCTTTACGCCTCATCTAGGTTGTTTTAAGCAAGGTATTCATGCCACTATTACTTGCTTGGTGAAAGAAGGCGTAATATCGGATGATATTCTTAACGCATTAAACAAATATTATCAAGATAAGCCGTTAATAAGAATTTATCAAAGGGATTGGCCTGCTTTAAAATCAGTAATTGGTCTACCTTATTGTGATATTGGTTTTGTGCTTAAAGGGCAACATTTAATCTTAATTTCGGTCGAAGATAATTTATTAAAAGGCGCAGCAGCGCAAGCAGTACAGTGTATGAATATTCGATTTGGCTTTGATGAAACTACAGCCTTATTATAAACAACTAATTTTATTAAAGATGACATATCGTTAAGTGAATAGGAAATAAAAATGAAACCTTTGATTATTAAGTTTGGCGGTGTATTACTCGATAATAAAGATGCGTTAAGTAAATTATTCATAGTTATTAGCGAATTTAAAAAGAATTTTGAACGCCCTTTAATTATTGTTCATGGTGGTGGTAGTGTTGTTGACGCATTAATGGATCGACTTTCATTACCGGTGGTTCGACGTAATGGTTTACGAGTTACCCCTGCAGATCAAATTGATGTTATTGTTGGTAGTCTTGCGGGAAGTGCTAACACTACAATATTATCGGAAGCGAAAAAACTAGAAATTTCAAGTATCGGCCTTTGTTTAGCTGATGGTGATAGTGTCAAAGTTAAGCAAATCTCTGAAGAGTTAGGCTATGTGGGAGAAGCTGAAGTAGGTGATCCAACTTTAATCAATTTGCTACTTAATAATGGTTATTTACCTATTGTTAGTTCAATTGGTATAACTGATGAAGGCAAGATGATGAATGTTAATGCCGATCATGCTGCTGTTGCACTGGCAAAAACGTTAAATGCTGATTTAATTTTGTTGTCTGATGTTTTGGGAGTTTTAGATGCAAATAAACAACGAATTGAATCATTAACACAAGCTGAGGCTGATCATCTCGTTGCCGAAGGTATTATCACTGATGGCATGATAGTCAAAGTCAATTCGGCATTTGAAGCAGCAAAAACGCTCGGAAGACCAATTGATATAGCTAGTTGGAAACAATCAGATAAACTCATTGAATTATTTAATGGAAAATCAGGAACAACAGGTACAAGAATCATTGCTTAAATATAAATCAGTGAGTATATTAAGTGAGTGTATTTGTTATTAAATATACTTAATTTAATCTTTAAATCATTTATTTTTTTCGTCAGTAAATTAAGAAAGGGTATAACATGAAAAAAAGTGCAACAAAAAAGGTGGTTTTAGCCTATTCGGGTGGATTAGATACATCAGCTATTATTCCTTGGTTAAAAGAGAATTATGGAGGTTGTGAAGTTTATGCACTAGTTGCTAATGTTGGTCAAGATCCGAAAGAACTAAAAGATGTCGAGAAAAAAGCCAAAGCATCTGGCGCAGTAGCGTGTAAAGTTGTCGATTTACGAGAAGAATTTGTTAAAGATTATGTTTACCCTGTTTTAAAAACTGGTGCGTTATATGAAGGAACTTACTATCTTGGAACTTCAATGGCTCGCCCAATTATTGCGAAAGCGCAAGTTGAATATGCATTAGAAGTTGGCGCCGATACCCTTTGCCACGGTGCAACAGGTAAAGGTAATGACCAAGTTCGTTTTGAAACAACCTATACCGCTCTAGCTCCGCAACTTAAAGTTATTGCACCTTGGCGTGAATGGGATTTACGTTCACGTGAAGCTTTAATTGATTACTTAAAAGTACGAAAAATTCCAACGACTGCAACAGTTGAGAAAATCTATAGCCGTGATGAAAATGCCTGGCATATTTCTACCGAAGGTGGTGTGCTTGAAAGTACTTGGAATCAGGCTAATGCAGATTGCTGGGCATGGACTGTGTCACCCGAAGATGCACCAAACAAACCGGAGTTTGTTACTATTGGTATAGAAAAAGGTGAAGTTGTTTCTGTTAATGGTAAAAAACTATCTCCATATAATTGTGTAGCAACACTCAATAAAATTGGTGCTAAACACGGTGTAGGTCGTGTTGATATCATTGAGAACCGTTTAGTTGGTATTAAATCTCGTGGTTGTTATGAAACTCCTGGCGGCACAATCATGATGACGGCATTACGCGGTTTAGAACAATTAATTTTAGATCGTGATAGTTTCAAATGGCGAGAACAACTTGGTTTAGAAATGGCATATGTTGTTTACGATGGTCGTTGGTTTGCACCATATCGCCGTTCAATTCAAGCGGCAGCCGATGTATTGTCAGAAGATATGACAGGTGAGGTTGTTGTCAAACTTTACAAAGGAAATGCAACTGCAGTTCAAAAGCAATCACCAAATAGCTTATATAGCGAAGAGTTTGCGACTTTTGGTGAAGATGAAGTTTATGATCATAGCCATGCTGGTGGTTTTATTCGTTTATTCTCACTATCTTCACGTATTCGAGCATTAAATGAAGGTAAGAAGAAACAACCAGCTAAAAAAACTAGTAAAACAGTTAAAAAAGTAGCAAAAGCTGATGCTAAAGAAAAAGTGGCGACCAAAGTTGCTACAAAGGCAAAAGCTAAAAAGTAAGTTCTAATTACTTTTTAACTTAAGAAAAACACAATATATACAGACTTTGGTCTGTATATATTTTTTAAAGTAATATAGTAGTTTAATCTATCATTAATAATATTAAAAACACGACAAAGTTGAAATAACTTATAATTGATTAATAAAAAAGTTTGAGGTAATTATGGCATTATGGGGTGGGCGTTTTAGCCAAGCAGCGGATCAACGATTTAAGCATTTTAATGATTCTTTGCGCTTTGACTATCGGCTTGCAGAGCAAGATATCATTGGTTCAATAGCATGGTCTAAAGCATTGGTTACCGTTGACGTTTTATCTTATGATGAACAAAAAAAACTAGAAAAAGCCTTAAACCAATTATTAGATTCAGTACGACAAGATCCGCAGCAGATTTTACAAAGTAATGCGGAAGATATTCACAGTTGGGTAGAACAAAAGCTCATCGAAAAAATTGGCGATTTAGGTAAAAAATTACACACTGGTCGTAGTCGTAATGACCAATCAACCACCGATCTTAAATTATGGTGTAAAATTGAAATCGCTCATCTTATTTCCGCCATCGATCAATTAAGAAAACGCTTAGTGCTTACCGCAGAGCATTATCAAGATGTGGTTATGCCAGGCTATACACATTTACAAAGAGCACAACCGGTCACTTTTGCGCATTGGTGCTTGGCATATTATGAAATGTTAACGCGTGATGAAAGTCGTTTGCAAGATACGCTTAAACGCTTGAATGTCAGTCCTTTAGGGTGTGGCGCCTTAGCCGGCACAGCTTATCCAATGGATCGCGATCAACTAGCTAACTGGTTAGGTTTTTCAAAAGCAACAAATAATAGTTTAGATTCTGTGTCTGACAGAGATCATGTGCTTGAGTTACTCAATAATGCCTCTATAGGTATGGTTCATTTATCTCGGTTTGCTGAGGATTTAATTATCTTTAATAGCGGCGAAGCAGATTTCGTTGAACTCTCCGACCGAGTTACATCGGGATCATCATTAATGCCACAGAAAAAGAACCCAGATGCATTAGAACTTATTCGAGGTAAAGTAGGGCGAGTAGTCGGAGCGTTAACTGGTGCCATGATAACCTTTAAAGGTTTACCGCTTGCCTACAATAAGGATCTACAAGAAGATAAAGAACACCTATTTGATGCACTTGATACTTGGCATGAGTGTTTAGATATAGCTACTTTAGTGCTTGAAGATATTAAAATCAATTACCAAAATTGCCAAGATGCCGCTAAACAAGGTTATTCAAACGCAACAGAACTTGCTGACTATCTGGTTGCTAAAGGTATTCCGTTTAGGCAAGCTCATCACATTGTTGGTGAAGCTGTGGTTGGTGCGATGGCTAAGCATAAAGCGTTAGAAGAGCTAACACTTGAAGAATTAAAAATATTTAGTGATGTTATTGAAGATGATGTTTATCCAATTTTATCACTTGAATCTTGCTTAGCTAAACGATCTGCAAAAGGTGGGGTATCACCTATCCAAGTCAAATCTGCAATTGAAAACGCCAAACAACAACTTTCTCTATAATTAATCCTACTTTTCATTCTAAATGCCGATTTTTGTCGGCATTTTTATGCTTCAAAAACCCCGCTCCTCAACTTTTTTTAATAAAAAATTTGATTGTATATCGGTGAATAGAGTGTAAAAATAGATTTTCTTTTTTTGATGGATGAAAGTGAATTGCAATGAATAAAAGTTATAACTTTAGTGCAGGTCCTGCCAAACTTCCTGCTGATGTTTTAAAACAAGTACAAGCTGAATTATTAAATTGGCACAACACAGGTGCATCAGTGATGGAATTAAGTCATCGTGGTATAGACTTTGATGCATGTGCGATTGAAGCAACTAACGATCTTCGAGATATTTTAAATGTTCCAGAGAATTATAAGATATTATTTTGCCAAGGTGGGGCTAGGGCACAATTTGCAGCAGTACCATTAAATATACTAGGCAATAAAATAAATGCTGATTACATTAACAGTGGCTATTGGAGTCAATGTGCAGCTAACGAAGCATCCAAATACTGTAATGTAATAGAGCAAAATGTGGTTGTTAAAAATGAAGGAATTACCTCAATCAAACCAATGTCTGAATGGCAATTGGGTGATAAAAGTGCTTATATCCATTATTGTCCTAATGAAACTATCGATGGAATAGAAATATATGAACAACCAAACTTTGGGGACAAGATAGTTGTAGCTGATCTATCTTCTTGTATTTTGTCTCAACCGATTGATGTTAGTCGTTATGGCATTATTTATGCAGGTGCACAGAAAAATATTGGTCCGTCAGGAATCACAATTGTTATCGTTCGAGAGGATCTAATTGGCCATGCTCAAAAAGTATTACCGTCAGTATTAGACTATAAAATATTACTGGATCACGACTCAATGTTTAATACACCGCCTACCTTTGCTTGGTACATGTCAGGCTTAGTCTTTAAATGGATTAAAAACTTGGGTGGATTAACTGCCATGCAACAACGAAATCTAGACAAAGCTCAATTACTTTACCAATTTATTGATCAATCCAATTTTTATCGTAATACTGTGGCGATTTCTAATCGTTCAATTATGAACGTCACCTTCTTGTCACCAAACGAAGAACTTGATAAAAAGTTCGTTAGTGAGGCAACTCAAGCAAATATTATTGGTATCAAAGGTCATCGAATAGCTGGCGGAATGAGGGCATCTATTTACAATGCGATGGATATTGATGGCGTAAAATACTTAATTGAATTTATGAAACAATTTGAAAAACAAAATAGCTAATAATATTGGCAAATTTTAATAAAAAAGGGATAGTATCCCTTTTTTATTTGCTAATTTCTTATTTACAACTATAAACTTCACCAGTCATTACGGCATCGGTCGGAGCAATGTCTGAAACATACTGTAAAGATGCATCTTGTGCGTTATAAATCACATTCCCACCCATTGCTGCAGCTTTATTCATCAGATCTGTTGCCGCATCACGAATCAACTCACTATGGGTCCTTAAACCAGAAAAGAAAGTACCACGACGACCTTCAGCTTTACCAATAAATTGGCAAGTAGATGCAGGTTTGGTATCAATAAACTGAACTTGTCGACCAGCTGAAGTGGCTTGATAATTAGAGCTACTACAACCATTTAAAAACAGTGCAGTAGATAAAGCTGCACTAATAACAAGAATTTTGATAGACATAATATTTCCCCAACCAATATAAGGTGCATTTGTAATAATTGTTAACAGCATTGTATCAGGTTAATCAATTAAAAAATATCGCTTATTAAAAATGATGATATTTTGATAGATGTTAGCTTAATAATTAATCAAATCAACCTATTTAGTTAATTAATTGTAGCAAATTAAATTTAACTCTATTATAATCGCAAGCCTACTAAGTCAGTAGCACATCAAAACATGGCCCCTTAGCTCAGTTGGTCAGAGCAGTCGACTCATAATCGATTGGTCACTGGTTCAAGTCCAGTAGGGGCCACCACCGAACATCTTTAAATTCAATCAGTTATCTATCTTAATAATGTTTTCTTTTATGTGTTATTTTTGGTTGTGGCGATAAAATGGCGGTTGATTTTTTTCGGTTTAACTTTTTAATCTTGATAGTTAATAGTTAATAGTTAATAGTTAATAGTTAATAGTTAATAGTTAATAGTATGATGGTTAAGTATTTCCGTTTAGTAAATTAGGTTGTTCCTCTGCAATCACGGGCGGTTGCCACCATGAAGGCTATCTGTTTATGATGATAGTCGTTATGTCGTTAGTAGATGTTTTGATTGGGAGAGGGCACCAGATTGCTGTTCGGTGCAATCTGGTGATGGTTTAGGCTTTTTTGGCGTGTCGGCTGTAGGGCGATATTGGGATGTTGACTTTTGGGTCTGGGATTGCGCTTGGTACAATCGTTTCAGCGATTGATTGCATTGCAGTAAAAGTATGTCCACAATATATGTTGGAACATTGGTAATACTGTTTGCGAGTTAAATTGCTAATTTCTTCACTAGATCGAATAAATGTTTTGTTTCGGCAATGTGGACATTTCATGTGACTAACCCCTTTGAATTAAACTTTAGTTAATTTTACATTAATTTAAGTTTAAGTCCAGTGTTTTTCTATTTTTATTTTTTTGCCATGTCTTTTGTTAATTGGTGATGAAGTTTAGCTGAGCGATAACTTGGTTATCTATTAATTTTATCTGTTTTTTTGATATTTAATGGATGACTCTTGGTAAGAGTCATCATTTGCTAAGTATTTAAAACAAAATTAAACTTAACTTAAGTTGGTTCGCTGTGCTTTGTGGGCACTATTTTAAGATATTTTCGTAACTTTCTTCTTCAGGTTTTATTTGTAATTCTAATTCAGTAGTAAATCCACTACTTTTACTTAATGAATGTGTACATGATGCGATAGTCCAATTTGTTGAGTTTATTTCTGGTTTGAATCCATCTACTTCAACCGGCATTTCACTAAATAGGTCGGGACGGCCTAAAGCAAGTTTGAGTTTAAATTGTGCTATTCCTTGTTGAATTTTTTTCAATTCACTTTTTGCTGCTGCTGTTGCACTCTCTTCATTGGCATAAACATATTTGAGTTCTTTGATTTCTTTTTCGTTGAGGTTCTTTGGTTTTGACTTTGCAATGTGAACTTTACTTTTTTCAATTTGTTGTTTACAAATAATTTTATATGGTTTTTTTGTTGGCTTTTTGTAATTATACCAATAGGCTTTTACACCTAAATATGGAGTATCAATGAATGTGAAGCTGTGCTTGTCTCCAGATGCTCTTTTGATTTTAGCCGTTGGGATTTTTTTGCCATTTACGGTCATCCCTTGACCTTTATTAAACACGATTAACATATCATTTTTAATCGTTACGCCCCCTCCATAGTCATTAATTAATCGAGTAAGAAATGAGCTATCTGATTCATTTGTTTGGTCAATATGTGGTATGAAGTTAGAACCTATCAATTTATCATAGCGATAAGGTAACTTGTTGCGTATAGCAATCTCGGTGATTATCTCACCTAGGGTGAGGTTGTGATAAGATTTTTCCTGAGGTTCTAGGGCGGTTCCGTCTTTTAGATTGGCACTTGAACCTTGCAGAGTAATGATATCTGGTGTACCAGAATGGCTAACTTGCGTAATGGTAAATACATTTTTTATATTTGCTTCAAAGATTTTCGCTTCTTGAGCGTCAATCGTGGTTTTTGGCTTATCTGCTTTCCAACCAAGGGTAATTTCCAATTTAGCCCCTCGATTGGGTAAATTGACTTTCTGATCGGAATCGTCAATGACTATAGTGATTGTGTCTGCTTGAAATCCATTTTTATCGACCAGTGTCATTGATATAAGACGATTATCAAATTTTTCGGTAATATCTTCTCGCTGATTATCATCTAATAAGATAATTTTAAAATATGGTTTTGCCATGTTATACCTATATAATAATATCAATAATATCAATAATATCTTTGATTATACCCTCATCAAAGAAGTCTGAAATGTCAACTTTAGTTAGTTTTATGGTGAAGTTGATTTTTCGTGGAGCCCCGTGACGATCGAGCTCGGTGTATTTTCTTTCGACACCATTTAATACAAAAAAGCCAAGCGGTACCCCATCGCCTTGAATAAGCGGCAGTGGTACAGATAAATAAGCCATACGTTCTAAGACTTCAAGGCTGACTCTACCATGGGTTAATTCGCTGAATACTGAACCCGATAAGGTAATGGTTTCGTTATTTGGGCCGGTAAACTGTAGTGCTGAGCGTTTGTTGACCCTATTATTGCTTGCCCAGTTCCAACTTTTGTTTAATGTCATTTCTTGGTAGGGTAATGTTTTTAAGCTGAAAACAAAAAAGCCGTAACACATCATCATTTTAGTAGATATCCCTTAAGCTGCTTCTAATTTGAAATAATTGTTGTTGTTCTCGACGATCGAGTTCTTGAGTGATGACTCTAGCGATTTCTTCTTCATTCATACCTGGTGCGGCATTGATGGTAATGTAATATTGTGATGTTCCACCTTGAATAGTGTTAATCGCTGAATTGCTATTAGTATTTGGTTTATTATTCGCGATATTGGTTGGAATCTGCGGCGCATTGGTACTAACTTTATCAGCAAATTTACTCATTGAGTCTAAAGCGGTATCTTGCGTTTCATCAACCCCAATTTGATAGCCTTCAATGGTGTTAACGCCAAATTCTTTAAAGACTGTCGATGGTGAGTTAATGCCAAGTTTTGATTTGAACCAACTGCAAATGTTACTACCAAGATTAGATATACTTTCCTTTAAACTGTTCCAAGCATTATTGATACCGTTTATTATTCCGTCGATAATATCTCCGCCTATTTTTAAAAACTTATTGAATAATCCATTTTCACCAGTGAAAATTTGTCCTATTTTGTCAGGTAGATCTTTTATTTTGTCAGGTAATGACATAATAAGATCCCAGGTGTCACCGACTATTTTTGAAAGACTTTCAAATAGTCTGATTGGTGCCATAAGGATACTCCCCACAACTGAACCAAAAGAGGTTCCGGCCGATTTACAGCTTTCAAACTGTTCATCTGTGAGTTTCATTGGTGATAATAATTCACTAAACCAGTTGATTACTCCGCCTATTGCATCACCTATAGCGGTAAATATCGGACCTAAGAATGAGAAAGCATCAATAACTGGCTGTATTTCATTGGTGAGCCCTTGCCAGAAACCAGTGAAGAACGCGCTAATTGGTTCCCAGAATTTGCGAATCAGCAGTGCGGAAGCAGCGATGGCCATAACAACGAGGCCGATAGTGCTAAGTGAAAATGCTTGACTAACTGTTGTGATAACCGTGCCTAAATTTTTAAATGCATTGATTAAGTCTCTAATAGGAATGTCGCCTAATGTACCTAATGCTGTACTTGCCATGGAGCAGATTGAAATTATTTCCATAAAGGTAGCAACAAAAGTAGGGTGGTTGTTTATCCATTGCTGAGTATTTGCCATGAGATCTGTTAACCATGGCATTGCACTAGCTATTGGTTCTTGCATCGATCCACCCATAGAACTTGAGATATTAGTTAGAGTGGCTTTTAATATTTCAAATTGTGACGCAAAACTTTTACTGTCAATATTTGCTTTTATTTGTAAAGAACCCATGGCATTGGGGTTATTAATTACTGATTGTTGTTGTTCAAGTAAAGGCAAATTATTGGTAAGTTTGCCGGTGTTTTGGGCTTGCTCACTTCCAAATAACTGACTAAGGATTTCTGTTTGTTGGGTAGTATTCTGTTGTTTAATGGTTGTTAGTACCTTTTGTATTGTGTCAATGGCATCGATTGACATATTTTTTTCTATTTGTGTGGCATCAAATCCAAGTGATTGTAATGTTTGTTGGAATTGCTCCGATTGCGTTGTCGCTTTTGATAAACTGTTGACAATAGCATTGGTGGCGGCAATCGCACCATCTGGTTTTATATTTAGGTTTAAGAATGCCGAATTTAATGCCATAACTTGTTTGAAATCGAGTTTATCAGCAATATCATCCATACTTTTTAGTGAACTTATGATGTCTGCTACATTAGCATCGGTGTTATCACTTAGATAATTAATAGTGTCGGCTAAGTTTTCAATATTTTCTATTGGAATATTAAATAATTTGGCAATTTCACTCAGATCTGAGGCTAACTCATTTGCTGGTAAGCCAAAGGCATTGGCTGAAATTGCTGAGATTTTAGTAAAGTTTAGTAGTTGTTTGTGTTGTTCGCTTAGCGGGTCACTTTGTTTGGTTAGACCTAATTTGGCATTGGATTCTACCTGTTCAGCAATATCTAATGCTCCTTTGGCAGTTGGTATTTGTTGACTTAGTGATTGAATTTGTTCTTTCATACTGTCAAATAGTTCAGTTGGTTTGCCTTGTAGGTCATATAGCCCTTTAACTTGTCTAGCGACTTTATTCATAGCCTGTTCAAGTTCAATAAAGGAGCCAACCGAACTCAATATTGGTTTACCAAGATTTGTGCCAAACTCTTTTAGTTTTTCACTTTGCGAGCTTGTTTTTTCTTCATCTTCTGAATTGTTGTTATTTTCGTTGGCCATAATTAATAAACTTTTATTTTCTGATTTTGATTAATGATGTTTATGTTGGGCGCATTGATTGAGTACTAATTTGTTTTCTTAAATTATTTAACAATCAATGGCGTCAAACGGTACCTTTTATTTTTAATAATTCACTCCCTGATTATTGTTGATTATTGGTACCGTTTCTAACGCGTGCATGCTCTCGCCACTCCATAAGTTCAGATAAGTTTAATTCATCCATGGCAGATGGTTGCCAATGAAAGATTAGCGCAATATCTGCCATTGCCTCTTCTACTCGGTTGGGGATTCCTTGTTGGCATCGTTCGAGTTCGGGGACAAAAAATTGATTACCTCTTTGGTGATTTCCGAAAGGTCAATTAAATCTAAAGTATAAACTTCATGTTCAGCAATGGATGGTGTGGTAATGCGTGGTAATACTTTTGCTAATGAGTCGATATCTAAATCAATAAATTCAAGTAATTTTACACCACGTAAATCACCAGTAAGTGGTTTGCGAATAGTAAATTCAGTTATGGTGGTTTTACCTGATTTAATTCCGTTTTTTAAAGTGATTTTTTTGCTGCTGGTCATTTGTTTCCCCTCGTAAGAAGCCCTTGCGGGCTTTTTTATTTAAATGATTAATTAGGATTAAATTAATTGTTATAATCCAATTGCATTACGTGCTTTTGATAGACGATCTTCTCCGTTTACTTTGTCGATCATGTTAATTAGGTCGATTTCAGTAATTTCTTCGTTGTTGATGATCTCTTTATAGTAAGTACATTGCGTAGTAATTTTGGTTGTGTTGCTTTCACCTTGTTTGAGTTCACCACGATCTTGTTCTTTATGGCGTCCGTTAACGATGATTTCGACTTTAATAAAATCTTCACTATCATCTTTTTGGTAAGCACCAGCAAAACGTAATGTAACACCATTGAGTAAGCCGCCATGCTGTTTTAGCACTTCGTGAGCTAAGCCACCGATTGTCCATTCAACATTTAATGCGTCATCTTCATATCCCATGTCGATTGGCACACTGCCAGGCATACCGGCACCGCGATAGTTTTCAAATTTGCGGGTTAATTTTGGTGGTGTGAATGATTCGACTTCACCAGCAAAAGAGGTTCCGTTAACGTAGACGTTGAAGTATTTGAGTTTTTTAGGTAGAGCCATTTAATTGTTCTCCTTAGTTAGTGGCGACTGAATTAGCCAGCTCAACCAAATATTTATCGGTAATGCGTTGGCGTAACATAAGATTTTCGAGAGGCGGGACAGGTGTGTAATCATAATCAATATATAATTTACCTGCTTTTAGAATGTCTGGGGTATTAGCTTCAGGATCAAACCATGCTTTACCATCAATAATGTAGCCGTTAGATTTTAATTCACGGAATTTATTATTGATTGATTCAATTAAGTCTTTAATTAATGAGGCATGCATTGGCGCATCAACTAATTGGAATTGAGCTTCAGCGATAGTGTCAGCTAAAACTTGAGCGGTACGTGTGTAGTTTTCAAATGCAAATAATGTATCGGCTGAGCAAGTGCGAGATCCCCAGAAGCGATATCCTTGATTGCAAATTAAGGTAGTTACATCGTGCTCGTTTAAGTAATTTGAATCTGAGCTTTCTTCTTGCAAATCCCAAAATACGTCGCTTGAAATGCCAGTGACACCATTGACAGGAACATTTGATAATGTTTTATGCCAGCCAACTTTTTGGTCGATTTGGGCACGTAGACCTAACGCTCTAGCCGTTGCAGCTAAAGTGACATTTTGTTTTTGTGTAGCATCGAAACCGACAAAATCAGGCCAAATTACCATTGCTTCACGCGCACCTAATTTATCGCGATAAAGTACTGCTTGTTCTTTGGTTTTAGCGCCGTAAGCAGATACATAACAAAAGGCACGTAATTTTTGTGCTAATGAAACTAGTGCTGTTGCAACTGGTAATGAGTCATAACCAGGCACACCTAAAATACGTGGTTTTACTTTCAATTGTGTTTGTGCTGAAAGTAGCGCTTTCATACCAGTATATTTGCCATCTTCAGTGGTGGTACCAATGATATTTGCTTCTGTTTCTGCAACAGTTGCACCTGTCTCAACACGAACGGCAACAATCACTGGTGAACACTGATCGGCAATTGCTTCTAGTGTTGGTTTTAGTGTACCTGTTGAGCCAGCTTTACCGATTGCGCTATTGACATTGGTAATTAAAACAGGGGTGTTAAGTGGAAATTGCGTCGCATCGGCATCATCGCCAGTACAAACAATACCAATAACAGCGGTTGATACTGTTCTGATAGAGCGTGAACCTTCATTGATTTCGATGACTCGGACGCCGTGATGATAATCGTTAGCCATAAGTTCTCCGTTGTGGTTTACATATTGTAAAGTTAAAGTACATGGCAATATTTGCATATTTAATACAAAGAAGTTAGTGATTGAATTTGTAGTAAAATTTGTTACAACTTATAGTGAACATGTTTATCAGATTAGGTGGATGTAACAGATAAAAACTGTCATTTATTGCAGGAAATCAAATAAATAAATGACAGTCATTAATATTGAAATTAGCTATTTGGCATATTTGGCCAATCAATATTTGGTGCTTGTTGTACATCAATGCGATTTAATAGCACGCGGTTTTTTTTCCATTCAGCAAGTAATTGAATCTCTTGTTCGCTGGCGATTTGCGAATCAACTGCATCTTGTAAATAACTGATTTGCGATGTTGCATCCGCGATAAGTTGATTTTTTTGTGTTTTCGCTTGGTTGACTTGCGATTGATGCTGTTTATTTTTATCTAATTGCCATTTTTTGCCATCCCACTTGTCAAATTCACTGCCTGGTTTTAAGGTGGTATAACCTTCAGGAATGTCACCAACCTCTTGCATAATCTTTTCTGCACCAGTTCTGGTAGAGTAGACCTTAGTGCCACGTAAGTCTTTAGGGTAGGTCCATTGTTGGCCATTGTGGATGATGGCTTGATTTTCTTGCACGTTTTTCGGGGCTTCTAAGTAAGCGTTAGCCGGCAAACCCACGCCAACAGGTAAATATTGATAGGTAGCTTGTGAAAACTCACCTTTGGCGTCAACATTATAAATAATTGCCCAACCGGCTGAGATGGTTAAACCATTTTTATCTAATACGGCTGATGCTGGTTGTAATTTATATTTCATTATTTGTTCTCCTCATTATTCTGCTTTAACAATATACATATATGCGACGTTACGGGGACGGGTTTCGTTAGCTGTAGGGACAACTCGTGACGCATCGAATGTGACACCACCAACACTGCCGACATCGATATGTATCGGTGTATTATTTGTGTGTTTTTCAAAATATCTAAATGCGCCGGTGGCTATTGGATTTGTACCAAAGGACTCGGAGATTGGAGATATTTCACCGTAAATATTTCTAATTGCATCATCTTGATAACTCAAAATACCTCGATTCGGATCTAATCCAGAGCCGCTATCCAGTCCTCGTATAAATACACCCCGTAAATCGGGTAGTATTCCAGATGGATACGCGGCAGCGAGTTTCGGAAATTGATTTTTATTAAACATTGAACCATTGCATTCGAACCAACCAGCAGGAAGTTGAGTATTTGGCCATGGCAAAGGCACACCGATAGGAATATAATTAGAAATATTGGCTGTGGTGATAAATTCATTCCAACTATAATCGCCAGTATAACTTGGGTTTTGTTCATAAGTTATAACACCTCTGTATTTAACTCGCTTACTTAAAACGTCAATGGCAATATCACCAAATGAATCGCCAACAAATGATCGCATTACATGGCTATAATCGAATGGTTTACACCCTTGTGATTGTTGTTGAGTGAATAAAAAACCACTATAGTGGTTCTTTGGTTCATCTATGGATTCATTGCCTAAAACATGTGAAAAGCCAATTCCATAAGAATATTTAGTTAATACGGGGTGACCTTTTATTTTCAGCTCACCATTTATATCATCGCCTGAACGTTTAACTGCCGCCATAGCGATATCATTCACTATGTTGACTCTCTCATCCACTTTTGTGACTTTCTCATCCACTCTTTTGACAGCTTCATTCACTTTTTTGATTGCCAACGGGGTTGCTGCTTGGTTTTCAATGGTTAAATCAGTGGCGGAATTTAATTGCACAAATCCTTTCGATGAAGTGGTCGCTGTCGGGTGATTGGTTGATTTTTCATGAGCCGTCATTCTAGCGGTAATTAAATTATCAACATATTGACGAGTGGCTAATATTACTGCTGGGTCAATTTTCAAGGCAATGGCATCAGTGTTATCAACGATGATAATGATCCGAATGACTTGCGTTCGCCCACTACCTTCGGATAATTGTGGTTTGTAGGTAGCCGGACAATTACCCACCGCAACTAAGGTGTTATTCTCATCATATAAGCCAATTTCATGAATAAACCATCCTCCTTGATTTTCCGGAATGATTAATTCGGCAATAATTTGATTTGTATTATTTTCATCAATGGTTAATGAGTTAATGGGTGCTTGATAAACTTCATGAACTAATCTGCTTTGATTGGCATTTGGTGTAGTTGCTTTACCATTACCATCGCCAACTCCCATCTTAGTTAATTTGAGTGGAATACCTGAAGCGGTCGCATTCGCCAGTAATGCAGCACCTTGTTGGGTAATTAGAGTATAATATTTTTGACTCATATTTTCATTCCTATAAATAAAAATTCGAATCGCCATTAAGGCGATCGAATGAGCTACTTGTTTGGTTTTAAGAAGCCAGTTTATGAATCCTTTATCCAGTCCTAGGACTTTTATTTATAAAGTGGCTTGCTAACGATAGTGACATAATCTAAGGAAGTGAGTTAATAAATGGATATGTAATAAAAAAAATTACAAGTAGGGTAGGAGAGGTTTTTTGAAAAGTGAAACTATTAATGAAAAACCTTGGTGGTTAAACCAAGGTCTTTTATCAGTTAACGTTATTTAGGCTGTTTTGGCCAATCAATATTTGGTGCTTGTTGTACATCAATGCGATTTAATAATACGCGGTATTTTTTCCATTCAGCGAGTAATTGAATTTCTTGTTCGCTGGCGATTTGCGAATCAACAGCATCTTGTAAATAATTGATTTGTGATGTTGCTTCCGCGATAAGTTGATTTTTTTCGGTTGTCGCTTGGTTGACTTGCGATTGGTGCTGTTTATTTTTATCTAATTGCCATTTTTTGCCATCCCATTTGTCAAATTCACTGCCTGGTTTTATGGTGGTATAACCTTCAGGAATGTCACCAACCTCTTGCATAGTCGTTTCCGCGCCAGTTTCGGTAGAGTAGATCGTGGTGCCGCGTAAGTCTTTAGGGTAGGTCCATTGTTGGCCATTATGGATGATGGCTTGATTGTCTTGCACGTTTTTTGGGGCTTCTAAGTAAGCATTGGCCGGCAAACCTACGCCAACAGGTAAATATTGATAGGTAGCTTGTGAAAATTCACCTTTGGCGTCAACATTATAAATAATTGCCCAACCGGCTGAGATGGTTAAACCATTTTTATCTAATACGGCTGATGCTGGTTGTAATTCGTATTTCATTATTTGTTCTCCTAATTATTCTGCTTTGACTATGTATATAAATGCAACGTTGCGCGGATGGTTGTCATGTGAAACAGGGACTACACGCGATGCATCAAAACTAAATCCACCAGCAGGACCCCAATCTACTTTTGTTGGCGTTCCGCTTGCACGTACATCAAAAAAACTAAATGCTCCATCACCGGTTCCACCATTTTGACCAAATGTTTCTGAAATAGGCCAAACGTTGCCCCATATATTTCTAATTGCATCATCTTGATAACTTAAAATACCTCGATTAGGGTCTAATCCTCGCCCGTTATCTTTCCCTCGGATAAATAACCCGCGCAAATCCGGTAAAGTTCCCCATGGATAGACGGCTGCTAATTTAGGAAAACGATTAACATTAAATGGTGAACCATTACATTCAAACCAACCGGCAGGGAGATGATCACTAGGCCAAGGCTGTGGAATTCCGACTGGTAAAACACGATCTTTAACAAACTGATCTAAACCTCCTACACGCCAAGCATCAATAAATCCTCCACACCAGCCATCGTGATTGAAAAACCATGAAAATTCATTTTTATAGGTATTATATACCCCGGCAATTCCATCATTACGCACAACAAATATATATCTTTTGTCTCCAGAATATACTTGTGATTCAAATTCGGACATGTGGAACTTATCTACAATCGGATCAATTCGATTATGCGCGGCGCTTGCATGGTCATAGGCAGACTGCGCTTTTTGGTCAGTAAATCGAACATATTCAAAAGTATCATGAACCGCTTTTGGGGTTGCCGCTTGGCTTTCAATTGTTGAATTGGTCGCCGAGTTTAGTTGTACAAAACCTTTTGAAGAAGTGGTTGCATTGGGGTGATTGGTTGATTTTTCATGGATTGCCAGTTTGTTGATAATTAAATTATCCACATATTGACGCGAAGCTAATACAACAGCCGGATCAATTTTTAGTTCAACAACACTCGCATTATCTACGGCGACAATCATGCGGATGACTTGTGTACGGCCACAGCCTTCAGGCAATTGAGGTTTATAGGTAGCCGGGCAGTTACCGACCGCAACTAATATATTGTTCTCATCATATAAGCCGATTTCATTAATAAACCATCCCCCATGGTGTTCCGGAATGATTAATTCAGCAATAATTTGATTTGGATTATTTGCATCTGTAGTTAAAGTATTGATTTGTGCTTTAAAGACTTCATGAATAAGGCGGGTTTGAGTAGCATTTGGCGTGGTTGCATCACTATTGCCATCACCAACCCCCATTTTAGTTAATTTGAGCGGAACACCTAAAGCAGTAGCATTTGCCAGTAAGGCGGCACCATGCTCGGTTATTAATGTACAAAATTTTTGACTCATATTTGTATCCTATAAATAAAAATTCGAATCGCTCATAAGGCAATTGAATGCGTTATTAGTGTCGGTTGTCATGTCTAGTTTTTGAATATTTTATAAACTGCATAAGATTTGCATTTCATAAAATGGTTTACTTGCGATAGTGACATAATCTAAAGAAGTGAGGTAATAAATGGATATGTAATAAACTAGGTTACAAGTGGCGTAGGTGAGGTTTGACGAAATGATAAATTATTAATAAAACCTTGGTGACAAGACCAAGGTTTTTGTTTATCAATTAACGCTATTTAGGCTGTTTTGGCCACTTGATATTTGCTGTTTGTTCGATATCTAGACGATTTAATAAAATTCTATATTTTCTCCATAATTCTAGCTTTTCCTTGTCACCACTTTCTGCCATATCTAAATCAATTGCATCTTGTAAAAAAGCAATTATTTGATTGGCTTCATAAATCAATGCATTTTTAATCGCTAGGTTTTGCGAAATTAGTTCTTCATTGGTTGGTTTTGAAAATTCCATAGCCTCTGATTCTGATATTTGAACTTTATCATCAGTAATTAAAAAATCTTGAGAGCCGTCATCTTCATAAGCGAATACTGTATTATCTTTATTTTTGAAATATTTCATTTGTTACCTCAGTTCATACCAGAAAAAAAGAGGAGCATTGCCGGTGACAGAAAATGAGTTACCAGCAGGAATTGGCATATACATCGCTACTGTTTTAGTACTACCATTACCAGCACCACCAGCGCTGCTTACAAAATTAACGCCATTGATTGTTAACGTCATTGTAGCAACTGTACCGGACCAACCATGAGTAAGTCCTACAGCCAAAAATATTGGCCATTTTCCAGTATTTGTATAGGTAACGTTAAGTGCTCGTTGTGATGTTAAGTTTTGCCATGACTTGGCTGGAAAATAGTTTGCTATGTTTTCGGTAGTTATTTGCTCTATCCAGTTAGACCAAATATTAGGAATTTCCCGATAAGTTCTGATAAATTGACGACCCGAATAATAATCTGTATAGGTTTGTATACAACCGTTAACCCCTTCTCCTCCTGTTTGGCCAACTATTAGTAAACCAGCGGCTGGAAGGGGATAATTATTTTGGATGGTTGCTCCTTCGTTCCTGGCTTGAAAATAGACACCATGTTGCAACCCTCGAATATCATTTAAATTTTTATCACCTATATGGTTGCAAAATGGGAAGGCGTCACCATCCACCAGTGCACGATTACCTTTTATTCGTAATTCACCAGTCATATTGTCACCAGACCGTTTGACAGCTGTCATAGCGATGTTTTTAGCATTATTAGCTTCATCATAAGCCTTTTTAACTGCAAAAGGGGTTGCAGCTTCTGTTTCAGAAAGACTATTTGTTTCTGAATTTAATTGCACAAAACCTTTTGATTTTGTGGTGGCATTTGGATGATTAGTTGATTTTTCCTGATCGGACATTAAATCATTAGCTTTTTTTATTGCTTCGATTGCCATATCATATGTTTTTTTGACTGCTAGCGGCGTTGCAGCTTGGTTTTCTAGACTAGAATCAATGGCCGAATTTAATTGCACAAAACCTATTGATTTTGTGGTGGCATTTGGGTGATTAGTTGTTTTTTCATGAGCTGTCATTTTAGCAGTAATTAGTCCATCCACATATTGCCGTGTAGCTAAGACGACAGCCGGGTCGATTTTCAATTCGACAGATTGTGTGTTGTCGACAATAATGACCATTCTAATTACTTGCGTTCGGCCACTGCCTTCAACTAATTTAGGCTTGTATGTAGCAGGACAGTTACCTACGGCGATTAGATTACCTTTGTCATCAAATAAGCCAATCTCATGAATAAACCAACCACCATCGGTTTCTGGTATGACCTGTTCGGCAATAATTTGATTCGGGTTTTCTTGATCAACGAATAAAGTGTTGACAGCAGCACGTCTGACTTCGTGAACTAATTGAGTTTGGCTTGCATTTGGTTTCGGTATCTTACCGTTGCCATCACCGACTGCCATTTGCGTTATTTTAAGTGGAATGCCAAGTGCCGTGGCATTGGCTAATAATGCCGCTCCTTGTTTAGTTATAATTGTATAGTAGGTTTGATTCATGGTGTTATGCTCATTGTATCGATTAAATGAATAGTTGCGCCTAAATGGCTTTCAGATTGAGTAGGGATGGTTTCAGCAATATAAGGGTAGATATCTAAAGTATTGCCATCATAGCTACTGGCTCCCATGGTTAATGAACCTTTAGATACGAGCTGAATTGCTAATCTGGTTAGTTGACGTGATACGGGTTTGACATCATCAATGATGCGGCTTAGTTCATTATAAGACTCTTCGGTAATGCCTTTATCTAATACCCCAATTTCCAGCCCAAAAGAGCCAGGCGTTTGATTGTTTTGCCACCACTCGATAATCTTGATTAAGAAACCAAATGGTTCGACTGCTCGGCGAATTGCCTCTTTGGTGCCTTTGAGTTTATGGATTTCAAAGGCTTCGGCGATGACTTTACGTTTGATCTGCTCAGACCAGTTTTCATCCCAACGGTCTACACTATATTGCCATGCCAGATAGGGAAGTAATTCGTAAGGACAAGTTTGCGGATCCCAAAGTGAGCGTAGTGGTATTGGTGGCTCACAAACAATCGCTTGTGAAAGGTTTTTCTCCAGTTTGGTAGCAGTCGGGGGGAGTAGCGTTTTATTCGCCATAACCTGCTACCTCAATTTGATAGTTTGAACAATAACTCGCTTGCTCTCGGTTGATGATAATATCTTGTGCCGGTTCTTGAAGTTCGACTCGTTGTACGCCAACCACATGTAACGCTGAGATGATAGCACTTCGGCTGATCCTTCGGCCAATTCGATGTTTTTCGCTAATGTAAGCTTGTAAATTATCCATGGCGGTTTTTTTTATCGGTTCTGATTCGGGACCTGGATATAAGTAAAGTTTCGCTTTAATTTGATAGTCAATTAATTCGACTGATTTAACGGTCACCTTGTCAGCAATCGGCCGACGATCATCTTGATTGACCGCTTTTTTGACAATTTCAATCAATTCATTCGAGGCAACACCATTATTATCACGTGCTAAAATTGCGAGAGTGACGCAGGCGGGGGAAGGGCTTTCTGCTGCGGCGTCTAATATTCGTCCATCAGCACTACGAGCAAAAAACTCATACGCCGCGCGCGGGCCTGCAACCGATAACCCTTCAAAAGCTGATTGAATTCGTAGTCTAAAGTCACTATCAGCTTCTTTAATTTCTTTGATAGCCGGCACGACACTATTGTCGGCAGTTTGAACAGTTAGACGATAAACATTAAAGTTGGCGCCTAAATTATCTAAATCCTGATCTTTAGCATGGGCAATCATTAATGCTTGTGAGGCTTCGTTGATTCGTTGCCGTAAAATCAGTTCATAATAGCTGCTCTCTTGTAACAGTTTGACAATCGGCTCACTTTCAAATTGTAATGTTTTGGCAACTTCTTCCTGTTCTTGTTCACTGTAGAGTGAAATGAATTTAGCTTTGCGACGGTTGAAGATCTCTTCAAAATCTAGGGATTCAATTACATTTGGGGAGGGTAATTTTGAAAGGTCGGTTAATGCTGCCATGTTGCTACCTCGATTTCGCTATTAAAGGTTTGGTTCGGTTTGTCTATCCGTGAACCGGTTATTTGTAAGGTTAATTTTTCTTTATCAGGGAACACATCGACCGTATCAAGTTTTATTCGTGGTTCCCATTGAGTAAGCGCTAATACCGTAGCCGAAATCACACGTAGTTTGGTTGCTTCTGTATTCGGGTTATCTAAAAGTAAAAACAATAACGAGCCGTAATTACGTCGCTCAATTCTCGAACCAATCGGTGTGGTGAGAATATCTTTAATGGACTGATTGATATGGTCCATATCGGTAATTGTTCGTCCTGATTTGCTGTTCATGCCAATGTAACTCATTGCGGTTTTCCTGTTGAATCACCACCAGCTTTAACGCCGCTGTGGGTGTGAGAATCTAATACAATACCGTTTGATGATAATTGCCCTTGAGTGTGAATAACATTACCGGTTAATGTGCCGGTACTACCTTTGGCGCCGCCACCGCTAGCACTGAATGATTTGAATGTTACATGATCGCTACATTCAACTAATGGAGTATCAAGTTGAATTTTGCTACCAGCTTTAGCCGTAATTTGATCACTGGCTTCAATGATAGCGGTTTTGATCCCTTTAATGGTTAATTGACTGGTTTCTGGTTCATATTCAAATGAAGCACCGTCAGGAAATGTCACCAAATAACCATCTTCAGATTTAGCGGGAGCGGGATTGGCATCACTGAATATACTCGGTAATACACAACCTAACGTTAAGTTACCACCAGGGCTTAAAATGAATACCTGCTCACCAACTGATGGTCGCCACCAGGTACGGCTTTTACCAGCACGATGAGTGAACCAAGGTAACCACGCGGTAATTAATTCACCGGTACGGACTTTTACCCGATCGCCATTGGTTTGATAAATAACGCCAGGGCGAATCAGGTTTTCAATTTTTCGTAAAATGTCGACTAAGTCGGCGGGATGATAATTTTTCATAACGACTATGATGAAATTTTATCAAGTTAAAATAAAGTAAGCTTGGTTGTAGTGGTTGGGGTTACAAAATTTCAAAGAGTTAAAGAGGATTTTTGGTTTGTTTAAAATAACGTGATCATTACTATCTGGCTAACCCTTTTTTTTAGCTAATATAAAATGGTAGTAAAATCAATATATTAATTCAGTCCTCTAAAAAAGGGTTTTTAAAAGCCAAATTTCACTTTGCCTTTTTGCTAACAGAGTTTATAGTATATATTGTTCTAGTTCACTGCCGTGTAGGTAGTTTAGAAATTTATGGACATATTAGCGGAAAGCGTTCCAATGTTCACTGCCGTGTAGGTAGTTTAGAAATTTTGCACGTCGAATATATACAAATTCGTAGAGTTCACTGCCGTGTAGGTAGTTTAGAAACACAGGTGCATTTAAGTCAATTGGGGTTGGCGGTTCACTACCGTGTAGGTAGTTTAGAAAGATGAAATCAGAACTAGTAAAACCGGGTTAGAGTTCACTACCGTGTAGGTAGTTTGGAAAATTCAGGATAAATGGAAACGAAACATGAAAAAAATAATTGCCTTAACTATATTAACTTTAGCTAGTTTTAACTCATTTGCTAATGATAATGCAAAAAGACTCATTGAGATGATAATAAAAAAAGATATAGCAGTTTTTAGAGATGGTGGAAAATCAAATATTCGTCACGTGATACCTAGAGTAAATGCATCTCAATTAATTAGTGAATATAGCAATAATCAATACGAATATGAAAAAAAATATAATAATCAAATCATTAATATCAAAACTGTAGCATCTAGCGTAAAAAACGATTTAAGTGGTGACGCATTTGTCAAGGCAAACGGTGAAAATCAATTTGAATATGTATCGTTAGAATTGAAAAATAAAGATAACGCAATGAATATTAATAAGGGCAGTAAACTTGATTTAATATGTGTTGGCACTAAAGATAACGTCATGTTTCCAATTTTGAAAAATTGCGTAACGTTCGATAGTTATTTTCAGAGTTTTTTAGAAAAAACGATGAATAATATAAACGAGTTAAATGAAGAAGATGCTCCCAAAAACTTTTATGAGGCACTCTATCTTGGGCTGTGGGAGCTAGATATTAAAAACCCTAATAAATTAGATAAATACGATGAAGTAGATGAATTCGGGAAAAGTGGTAGGCAGGATTTTGAAAAGGCTGTCAAAATAGCAAAAACAAAAGCCGTTACAGAAGAATCTAAAACTATTACAATGCCAAAACCATGATTATAGTCTCTACCGAGTAGGTAGTTTAGAAAATAAGCGACAAAATCGCACCAGCAACCAATTTGTTTACTACCGGGTAAGTAGATTAGAAAATAGTTTGATAAGTCAAGCATTTAATTAAACAGTTTACTACCGAGTAGGTAGTTTTGAAATCAAGGTATCCAAACCGTGTTAATTGGGCGAATAAAGATAAATCAAAAAGAGGAGCAACAGCGGCGGGTATTTTATTTGCAAGGTTGTAATTAGAAAGTGTGTATATTCTCACTCCAAATGATCCTATACCGCCAAGGGCAAAAGCAATAGATTGGAATGATGTTTTACTCGATATAATCGTTTAGAAGACGACCACAAAGTTAATTTTAAGTAAAAATTGATTGTAAACAATGCGGATATTTTCGCCATTATCAGAATCTGATGCTGAAGAAGATGTTTAATAACCCGTAGAAGGGAGAACTGTCCCCCTTTTACGGGGGATATGTTCTCCTATAATTTGTGTTGCAGAACATTTTATTAATTTTAATAAAAAAATTCTGAGGCACTTAATGAAGTTATTAAACTTTTGGGGCAACCTTAAAGTTCAAATGAATATCTAGATGACCTACACCAGAGAGTTGGTGTTCATATGGATAAGTACGTTAATTATAACACAGCTGAGGTTTTAGTATTTATATACCCAATGGTTGAACGACTAAAATCTAAAATTAAAACACTTTATTTATCAGATAAATTTGATTTTTTTGTTTATCAATTTTTTTATGATAATAATCAAGATATAAAAGTTGAATTTAATCTCTATTTCTCACAACTTGAGTCCTAGCTTATGAAAATGTGGGAAGAAGGTGATATTGATATTTTTATGAGAAAGTTGCCAATCGTTTTAACTTAAACTATTCGAAAATGTTGAGATTGAACATCATTGAGCAATGCTTCCTTGTTTGTTTCTTGGAGCAAATCCAAACAATGGGGTATAAGGGTAGTTTTTATTTTATATTTGAGGCTATATTGAATGTAGAGGGAGCTATCTTTGATGCAGTAGATCGGCTATATGAACTTCGGACGTAAGAATATTTTAACTTATCTTGTAAGTCATTTTGGAAGATAAATAACTCTAAATCTGTCATCTAAATACAAATTATGACCATATAATAAAAACGTCTTATTGCATAAGGCGTTTTTTTACTAAATTGAGACATTTACTTTAGATTTAGGCTCATTTTTTATTAAATGACTTGAGTGGTAAAAATAATTGTGTGGAGTTGGCTTCCAAATATAAAAAGCCATATTTTAGGTAAAAAGGTACTACGTTCATATTAAGAGCATCAACTATCATTGCATAAATCCCAATCTGGTCAATAGTTTTAACTCGTTTTATTGCATCCACCAACAATAATTCTCCTATTCCATTTTTTTGAATAGATTGGCTTACTGCTAATCTGCCTAATAAAACTGCAGGTATGGGATATCGGGGTAATTTTTTCGCAATGTCAGGAGGCAGTTTTTTACACGCAATTGATTGTGAAGAGAGTGAGTAATAACCTAATATATCAGAAGAATCGAGCCCATTCGTCGCAACATATACTTTACATAGGTTTCGCTTAATATCTTGGCTAGCATGTTGTTGTATATAATTATCGAGAGACGATTCTCCCGATTTGAATGATGATTTATTATGGTGTGATTGGAGTTTTTGTATAGATAATTTTGGATCATTATTCATTGACTAAAACCCGTTCAGAATGCCTTTTAAAAGCAGCAGTTAATTTATCGTTTAATTTAGTTGGATTTTCGAGAGCTGCAATAAAATTAATTGCATCTTGTTCACTCAACATTTTTATTTTATTATTTGAAATAATTTCTTCAGCATGAGCTGTAACGCAAGTTAATATAAAATTACTAACTGTTTTCCCTTGAAAACGAGCCGCTTGTTCTATCTTCTCCTTTACATTTGATGCCATACGAAGATTTAACCGCTCTTTTTTTATTTCTACTGCTGTATTCATGATGAATTCCTCTATTTGTGCAATATTTAGATTGTACGTCAAAACGGTGCCTTTCGTCAATAACCAACAGGTTCTTATGTTGTTATGCTAGAATAATTTGAGGGAACTGTTCACTGCCGTGTAGGTAGTTTAAAAATGATCAATTGTGCTATGGTTTAATAAATAATTTGCTAAGATGTAATATTATAAATCTAGATATTGTTAAATATATACCAACTATTAATTTTCTTTATTATTTACCTTATGGTATTTATAATCCAACTAAAGTTAACATTCAAAGTGATTGTTGACTTTTTTATATTAATTCATGAGGTGAAAATTATGGGTCACGCACAAATAAAGGAAGAACGTCTGTACATTCCTCCACGTGACAGGCAAGTAGAGGTTGAAGCAAAGCCAGCATTGGGTACAGATTGTACTCATGGCGATCAAATTTTAAATGCTTTTTCTATTGGATTTTCGCACTATAAAGAAACCATGAAAGAACTATCAAAGGTTTAGATAATGTCTTTATCGCAAATTGGAGAAATTATTGACGAGATCAATTATCTCCCCATGGACGATTTAATCTTAATAAATTCGTTATTGATAAAGTTACAAACACCTAAAGAGCCTATTCGAGTTCGCGATAAGAACTTACTAGGTTCTTCAATTATGGCTATTTAGTTTTGCAAATTCTAAAGGCTGGTTTTGTATTAGTAAAATGGATTAGTTAAATTGAATCTTATCCATTTGAAATCAGATGTTAACAAAAAACTCAATAAGCGGTTTTGAACAGATAATAGCTTGTTTATTATTGTTTTGAACTTTTCGTTTTATTTGAATATTACCTAGGTCAATTATTTAAGCAGAAATTTACAACAATAGTCATAATCTTCAATCATTAACTAAACAATTATTGGTTTAGGGATCTTCAGTAAAAATTTTGAGGAAAGCACTTTTTGACATCAAAAAAAGTTGAGGAACGGGGTTTTTTAACCCCTAAAAACAGCTATTATTCATTAAATTTAACACGTTCTGACAAATATCAGCATTTTTATTTGGTAGCAAAGCAGAAGTTATTAACAGCCATACTTTTCTAATGGTTCTTGCAATATTATGTGATCTGTTAATGAATCAAATTCCAGTTTATCTTGTTTATTTGTCGCTTTGATCCGTTCTGATAATTTTAATTCAACGGTTAAATCACATTGATTGTCAGCGATATTTTCAACATTGAACTTAATTGCTTGTTGGCATGATTGACTACTAATTAACGCATCTGGTTGATTATCCTGCATCCAATTGACTATGCTGGCCATTAAATTATTAAAAGGGTAGCAATAACCAGCTAAATTTATTGTCAAGGTGAAATGATATTGGAATCCTGAATTGTCAATTGCAAAAGGTTCAACAATACCATTTTTGATGATAAATTGATTTTCTGTCGCTAAATTAGCGTTTAGCAGATCTTTGGCAAACAGATATTGTTTTAGTTGATTAATTTTTTTCATACAGATCCTTTAATATTGTGAATGTTCATTACTATTTTCTCTTTTTACCTGATTTTGGTTTTTGGCAAAGCGTTCCGATATTTCCTTTGCTTTTTAACAAACAGAGTAATAATGTTAAATTCATCACAATCTGTGCTAGGTAAGCACGATGTAACAAATTGAAAAATGAAAATAAGCAAACCGCTACACTCGAGACAATCATTAACCATGCTAACCAACTGTATTTAACTTTGTAACGGCAATTAGTGCGGTCGAAGGTAAATAATCGCACCGCAATCATTAAACAAAAAATAGCATTGATAGTCGTTATCATGGCTTTTTGTCCTTGAAGATATTGAATAATTCAGTTGGATTATCAAATTTTTTAATTAACCAAAGTAACAATTTAACACTTATTGCTGAGGAAACTAAAGCGCCTAAACCAAGCGGTATTTTGCTTTGTATGCTAAGTGGAAAAATGGGTATTAATAAATAGAGTGTCATTTCAGCTAAGAGTAATCCCATAGCAAATGAGATAAAAAATAAGATGATGCGTCGCAGAACGCAAAGGCGTTCTTCACTAATGACTAATAAAATCGAACCACAAAGTGCACCTAAAATAATGCCGTTTTCAATGTTGGGATAAATCATTGAAACTGAAAAAGCACTAAAAACAGCGGTAAAAGTTAAACTGGTGGGTTCTGTCATTAAATTAGTCCCATAAGTTGATGGAATTTTTATTTTTTTCGGCTACCGTTTCAGGGACATTTACTTCAGTTCCCATCGGTAATATTGCCGGGAATTCACATAATTTTGGATTATTTTGATAAATTAATTCCACAATGCCTGCCGTTTTACCAAACACTCGATAGGCTAATGCATCAATGGTTTCATTTTGCATAGTATAAACAATCATTTTTCAATTACTCCAAAGTTGATTATTGACTTATTGTTAACCGCGACATCGCTGATTTATCAATAAAATAGGGCTCGGCGGTAGACAAAGTTGTCGATCTGAAAACCTTTGAACCGCCGAGATGTGGGGGTCACTCTTTATAAACAATTAGTTACGATTATGGTCGTTGCTAAATCGTTTTTAAGCAATCAAGCAAAATTGTGGAAAATTGGGATACAATACGAAAAGGTATTGTCAATCAGTTAATCCAAAATTAATTGCTTTCGGCGTTATTAATCTCGCGAATAGTTTGTTTATCCGCATTACATTTTTCAATGACATTCAATAAATGTTCATTGTATTTTAAGCTATCACCAAAAGTCATTGGTTTAGGCGGTAAATTTGGCTGACAATTATTGAGTAAATTAGCGGGTATTGGTTGACTCACGAAGATTTTTCGCTCGGTTGTACAAGCTACCAGAAATAGGCATAGGCACCAACTGGTTAGCGCAATAATTCTCTTTGAGTTGATCACTAATCTGCTCCTGATTTTGTAATGACTGGTTCTCCATCAACTGTTTTTTTTGCTCATTGTCAGCAATAAGTTGATTGTTCCTAATAATTGATTGTTCCAATTGACCTAATTTTTGCGACAATTGAAGTACCTCATTTTGTGCTAATTTTTTATCATGCAGTAAATCGCAGATGATATAAATAAGTAATATAAATGCAAAAGCAATTGTAAAGTTGGTTTTATTCATACTAATCCTGGTAAGTAAATAGTTTTGCCATTTTGTTTAACTGCTGTTAGGACTTGTTGGCGATGACAGGTAGGGCTAAATTGTATATGAACCCATTGATTATACTCTTGAATAAGTTTGTCAAATTCAACGCCGCTAGCGATTAAACGTTGACAAATTTGTTTAGGGGTTCCATAAGCACAGTGAAAATCAACCGCCAAACCTTTGGTATGGGCGCTAGTTTGCGAACCGCCTACCTGAGAATTTAGAGCTGGGCATCGATAGCCTGATGTGATGATAATTGGATGGGCTAAGGCTGCTCTGGCTAATTCGAGTTTTTGGGCCGTAAATTGAATATTTGCCATCAAGTGATCGGGAATTTTATTCTCTATTTTTAACCGTTTTGCGGTGGTTGAACAGGTAAATTCCTCTAATGAGAAATGTTCGGTTAATTTCATTGTTGTTTATCTCCTTTAGTATGTTTAATTAATTTTTCTTCCAAGGTTTTAATTAATGTTGCGCCAGACCAACCTGCTAGGCCAGCTATTCCTCCTGCTAATTCAAATCGCCAATCAAAATAACTTGCGGCTAAAATCGCTAGCGCCCCAGCAAAAGCTGAAATTAACATCTGGGCGATTAGGGTACCAATACGAAATTTATTGCCTTTTAAAACGTTATAAAAGTAATTGGCTAAAGAACCGAGTGCGGTGATGATGAACAAATAAATGACCACATACCAGTTTACATTATCAGGATCTTTAATTGGCATAATTGATTCTCAAAATAGACATGGCCACCAAGATATGGTTTAAATTTTTGCCAGCTTGATAGCCATTTGGGTTAGTGAATTAAGCCGTTATTGGTGAATTTAGCTTTTAAATCAAGCAGGTTTGCTATGATTGAGAATTTATGATTAATCACGATATTTATGGGCGATAATTTCATATTGGTAATATAGGTTTGGATGCAGATCTTTGTCGAGTTTTTTTTGAGACTCGATACTGCATTTTAGCTTATAGGCTAAAGTATTTTTAACGAAACTATAATTTGTATCAATCATATATATGTGAGAATGGGTTGGATATTTTTTATAAAATTTACCATCATAAGCAAAGCTACTAAGTTCCAATTCCATGTTCCTAGGTTGCCCTAAATTATAATATGAAGATTTCAAATGACTAGGTGGATTATTAAGTGTTAATTTGTGTGTAGGTTGTCGTGGTGAATCAGCATATATCGCACAATTGACAAATCCCGGCTCATCTAACTGATCAAAACATACAAAATAATTAACCTTGATTGTGATATGGTAATAACGATTAATTTCTTCTAGATGTTCAGCTGTATATCGGGAAAAAGTTGGAAAAAATACATCTACGAATGGATGTGTCTTTCCACATTCATATTTTATTCCTTCGTGAAAAAACGCGCCTTGACCCAAAATTAATGTTTGAGGCATTGAAAGAATTCCATCATCACGCAAAAAGGTTAGGTTAAGTGGGTTAGAGCTGCGTTGAATAATGTTTGCTGGAATAAGATCACCTTTCTGAAGTGATTTAAGGTTAAAGCTTGAATAATTTGAATTACTGTACATTGCAACAGGTTTTACTAATGTCATATTTTCATCCTTTTATAAATCTTGGTTGTGTAATTATTAGTTATTTTCTTTATTTATTTATTTATTTATTTATTTATTTAACTCTTTTTGACTGCAAAAAGTTCATATTCATAAAAATGTTTAAACGGTATAGGACAACTAGTTATATTCTCAATTGATAGGTAAGCCGAAAAAGCTCCATTACCTGGGTATACATTACTTTTTAATGGATAAATTTCGTTGTTTATTGAAAAAATAGCGTATTCAATCTCTTCGTTGTCTGCTCTTTTAACAATGTTGAAAATTACATTTCTTTTTTCCTTGTAAGATGCCGGTTTTATCTTAAATCCTTTATTAAGGTGTAATAGAGAAGATGGCTCAACTGCACCTCCGTTCGGTTCATATAGAAAATGAGTTATATTTTGAGGAAGAGATTCTGTTTTTTCACATGCTAAATAGGAATTAAAGCGTACAAAAATTTGATATTGTTTGCCAATTGATATGAGTTGCTCAGTAGAAAAAGATTTATAACAAGGGAAAATGATACTAAATGGTCTATTAAGAGGTGACATGTCCTCTTCAAAACGTCCACTGCCTAATATAAAACAGGATGGTAAGGAAAGCAGCTCTTCCTGTTCGGTTTTCAAGCTGTTAATAGGATCGTTAGATAAAGCAATGTTTTTAGCTGACAGTAAATCGCCACTTTTAATTTCACTAAAATAGTAGCCATCATCATTATTTAATACAATAGGTTTTTTTATTATCATGTTTTTATCCTTTTTTCTTAAGATTTTGTTGAATTAATCGGACTTTTCACTGTGTAATTATACAGTACCATGCTTGGTAAACCTAATTATTAGGCCTTAAATACCTAAAAAACAACCTTAAAAAACCAATAATAATCATGATGTTACAATTATTTTATAATGATAATTTGTCGTTTGCCGTTCGACAATGAATACCGTTTATTTATTATGGATTTAAAACGTTAACTCACTTTAAAAAGTGAATAGCAATAATGCGAATGGAAAGTTAATTAGCGACAGTGACTACATGACCAGGAAATTATTGGGTAATGATTTAAAGAAGGGTTATTTGGCGGTTGAAAATCCTTATCCTCAAAATCCTTAGACGGTTGAGAAGAAAAATAGAGGAGGGATAGTTGATGATTGTTATTAAGCGGGGATGAACTATCTTCAACTATCCGAATTGATTATGAATCATTTGGTTTATCAGTCTGTTTTGTGACCATTTGTTCTTTTAATGGCTCAAGTAAATCTCGAAACCAAAACAGTATGATATCCTTATCATTTTCCCGTAAATGAACATGTTCAGTTATGATTCGTGAAAGTAACTCAGCCCGTTCAATTGTTTTAATTCTCTCTAATTCATCCATTTTAGTCGCCTCTAATACTGTAATTATATTCAGTATATAATAATTAGTTTTTCGATCAAGTCTTTTTTCAAAACTTAAAAAAAATTATAGATTAATTCATATTATTGATATTTATAAATTTTTATTTACGTTTCTTTACTTTTTGAACCATAAAAATACTGTATATCATCTATTTTTCTATACTAAAATTCATGGTTATAAATTCGTTTTGGCGGTCTCTTTTGGGGCTCAATACAATGGTTAGTAACTATTAGATGAGGGCCGTTTAGGGCGTCAGTTAATAGAAGATGCTGACGGGCATTTAGCTTGATACTTTGCCTTAAGTAAAGGCGATTCACATTTAAATCATTATCTGGTAAGCCAATAATTTTCAGTTGTTGTTTGATGATCTGTCGTTGCTGCTTAGAATTATTTATGTGAGTATAGTTATTGACAGAACTCCAAGGCGTGCGTTCCGCCCGCAATAATGATGCATCTTTAGTTTTCAAACTGTTATTTTTGGAAACTAATTTCCATTTAATTAATCTCGTGCAAATAAAAGAAGCGAGTCCATGGATTGGTGCATAAACCCCTTTTATTTTTTTGATGATCTCTTCGTATTGATTTATTTTATCCTCATAAGCAAGGCGGACTTTGATGTCTTTGCGTTTGACAAAAGGTCCGCCTTGATGAGCGGTATAAGCCGCCCAATCACCAATATCGGCTGAAGCTAATACTGGATCGATAATAGCATCGGTTACTTTTTTACTTTTCAAACGACGCAGCTCTCGCCATACGCTGACTGGAGCACCACCTAACTGTTGAAATTGGCGAATCTTCCAGCGGCTAGCCCAAGCGGTGATGGCTTTAGATGACTGTTGCAATTTTTCACCTGTTTGGGTATCAATTTCGTTTTCAAGCGCATATCCATCAATATTTTTGGCAATATATTTGGCGATATAACCTGTTGCTGATCCTTTTTGTTTATCAATATCTTTAAACTCAAAGCGATTGATCGCTGCCCCTTTTTCATCACCATCTTCATCCATGGCATATATCCACATGGTATAAAAAGCTCTTTGGATATCTTCTTTGCGCATAAAGACTAAAATATGCCAATGAGGAGTTCCGTCATGATGAGGTTCGGCAACTCGAAAACCAAAAAATTGAATATTCTCACGATTTAATTTAGCCCGAATTCGGGCCCATACTTTGCATAAATAGGCTTGTGTTTCTCGTGGAGTATTACCTTGCCAGTTTTCAACAAAACCGCCTTTCGCATGCACACTGTGATATTTTGCTGGTGCAGTCAAGGTGATAAAAGCGCCTTGATAACCTAGCTGATCTGCTAAATCTTCAAAGCCACGCATGCGCGTCA
Organism: uncultured Gilliamella sp.; assembly: GCA_946480175.1. Classification (GTDB taxonomy): domain Bacteria; phylum Pseudomonadota; class Gammaproteobacteria; order Enterobacterales; family Orbaceae; genus Gilliamella. The sequence continues at coordinate 6,922 of CAMLIK010000017.1, read as the reverse complement.
TCAGTTCCACCCGTCTTATTGCTGGGTTAGCAATGGATTTATAAACTTGCAAATCGAGAGGAATTTGTTCGCCAGTGTCTTGATTTTCAATCATCATTTTTTCAAGGTATTTTTGATTGCGACGTTTTTGCTCTTTCCACTCCATTTGACAGCTATGACTAGCATAAGGCGATGCCTTTTTTTGTACTTGACCGACCGCAATGGCTAAATGTTCATGTTCAAAATCTCGACGAGTCTTTAATTTGCGTTGCCACCATTCATAATTAGTTATTTTCGCTAATGCTTTAACGCAATTATCATTGGTTAATTTGTGATTTTTAAAATCATTAAAATAGGGTGGAGCAATGTTAATACCACTTAATTCCTTTAACACAGTACGATAGAGCTTTTGCTCCAAGCTATTATTTTCAATTTGATTAGCGGTCAAGCAAAAGTCCTGATCCGCAAGGCAGGTTTGGATGTGTTTATTGAGATAATTGGCTATTTCAACACTTAATTTTGCTAACTTTTTTGTACCTAGTGTAGCTAATTGGGTAAATTCATTAGCAAAATTAATTGCTAAGGCACTAGGACTAGCAGCTTGATTACGTGCTTTAACTTGCGATAATCGTGCTTGAATATTGCCGCCTAAGGTTTGCCGTAAAAAGCTGTTGGCAGCTTTTCGTCCTTCAGCTTGAAACAGATTGATATATTTATCAGCAAAATAACCAGCTAAAAAATCAGGTAAATCAGTGAAGTATTGCGCACGAAATGGATGATCTTCTTGATCAACTTGCCACAATTTCATTTCATTATAGCTGATAGATTGTGGCATTTTTTTACTACAATCAAATCTAGTAATTGGCGTTCTTACTATTTTTTTAGTAGGTAAATATTGCCCTGTATTTTCATAGTAATCACGCATAGCTAATAATAAAGAGTGTTTATTTTTAGCAGGAATAATAGGCAAGGATAAAGTTAGGCTGGTCATAGATTCTCAGTAGCAATTATCGTTTGGCAAACTGTTCTTTTATACTTTGACAATTGACACATAGTTGACAACCTTTTAGCAATTGTCGACGTTTTTCAGGGATTGGCTCACCACACTCTATACAGTCTTTTGCTGATTCACCGGCAAAGGTTTGTCGATTAGCTAATAGATTATCCAGTTCAAGTTGAGCCAAATCATTCGCTTGGTCTACAATATCTCGCATTAGGCATCCGTCTCATAGCTTTGATAGCGGAGTTTTTCAGCTTCTTGATTAAGCAGCTCATTTACTTCACTAGCGGTTAAATCCTGATCTAAAATATGACCGCCTATTTGCATTAAGCGATTTATATAAAGATCACAAAGTCGTTGTTCGGTTTCATGTTTAATTTGTCCCGATATATCTTGAAATTTCGATTGAGTGAGATTGCTTGAGTTCATAGAGTTTACCTCATATATATTATTGTTTGCTAAAATCTTGTGTTTCACAGTGGGCAAAAACATCAACGATTGCTTGCAACCGGCGAAGTCCTATCTCTAAATTATCTATTTCATTATCGTTGAGCTGATCAAAGTTCAGATTACGTTCTAAATACGCTAAACTTGTGCTTAATGGTGTTATGCCTGCTGCAGCTAATAACAGTCTTTTTTGTCCAGACTTTAGCCGATTAAAATTGCTACGTACTAAGCTGCGATGTCCATGAATTAATTGATATAAATGTCTTATATGTTCAAGTTGACGAGTTCGTTCAATATTATTCATCGGTGCTCCTTGCATGACTGTAGTTAGAATCAAAAAAGAGCCATGTCTTTCGAAAAAGACAAAGGCATTATCAATTAGTGTTTTAGTTAGTTTTAGCGATGTTTAACTGGCCATAATTTAACGGTTTTACCATTACTTTTTTCAATCCATCCATTTGGATTATGTTTATTTGTTTGAATAAAAATGACTAACGGTTGCGTCGTTGATTTTTGACTTAAATAGATAGCTTGAGTCATATCATTGCTCCTTCAAATTCAGTTCTGGATTAAATGCCTTCGCACCTTCAAGCGTAAGAGCGGTCATATTAATTAATGTTGTCGAACGGTCATGCTTGCCTGTGACCCTTTTCTTTCTTGTTGGCAGCAATCCTTCGTGTACATATTTTTTAACGGTACGTGGATTCATGCCCGAAACTCGAGCAAATTCGTCAACAGTGACATAAGGAGAAGAAATAGTGATTGAAATTGTTGTCATCATGGTGCATTATTCCTAACATAAATATGCTTATGTGTAATTATGTGTATTTATATGTAAAATTAAACTAAATATAATTTATCATTAAGCTAAGCTTAATGTCAATCATATTTTTATTTTTTAATTAACTTAGGCTTAATTTAAGATGAGTATTAATTTTAATTCTGGTGGTGCCAAAGTATTAGATAGAATCATTAAGGCTTATGGATTTAAATCCAAAGTAGAGTACAGCAATTATTTAGGTACTTCTGCAGCAAGCTTATCGATCCGTTATCGACGTGATCTCTTTCCTTCCGATCTGGTTGTTAAATGTATGGATGAAACAGGTGCATCATTACAATGGTTAGCAACGGGTGAAGGGCAATTTAAGCCTGATGAACAATCTAAAGAAACGGTTATTTCTGATGAAACTCTTATTAAACTTGAGCGATTGGCAAGCCTAAAAGATAAGGGGGCTATTACTGAACAAGAGTTTAGTGAATTAAAAGGACAGTTGATTTAATTTAGAATTAATAGTATTTATGTCAGTAAGAAAACAACCTAATGGAAAATGGTTATTTGAAAAATACCTCCCTGGTGGCCGTCGAATCCGTAAAAACTTCGCCACCAAAGGGGAGGCGCTGGCATATGAAAATTATCTTGAAGAGCAAACTAACCAAAAACCATGGATCAGTGAAAAAATAGATAAACGCCGTTTATCGGAATTGATCCAAAGCTGGTACGCGTTGCATGGTCAAACCTTAAAAGATGGTCAAACTCGATTAAAAGCCATGCTATTTGCCTGTGAATGTATGGATAACCCATTAGCAACAAACTTCACTGCCAAACAATTTACCAACTATCGCCAAAAACGAATCGATGGTGAGATATATCGAACCGATCGCATTAAAACTGTTGCTCCTAGGACAATGAACCTGGAACTAACCTATTTTAAAGCGATGTTTAACGAGTTAAGTCGGTTAGGGGAGTGGCAACATAAAAATCCTTTAGAACTGGTTCGTTCATTCAAAACGGATGAACAAGAGATGGCTTATCTAACCAAAGAACAAATTCAAGCTTTACTTAACTCTTGTCAGCAGAGTAGTGCGTCCGATTTAACCATTATTGTTAAAATTTGTTTAGCAACCGGCGCCAGATGGAGCGAAGCTGAAAGCTTAAAAAGTACACAAGTCAAAGATGGTAAGATCACCTATATTAATACTAAAGGTAAACGTAATCGAACCATTCCTATCAGTGAAGAACTATTTAAACAAATTCCCAATAAACATGGCCAACTTTTTACCGCCTGCTATTCAGCCTTTCGCTCGGCACTAGATAGAACCGGCATCGAACTACCTGATCGCCAACTAACCCATGTATTACGCCACACCTTTGCCAGCCACTTCATGATGAATGGTGGCAACATATTAGTCCTACAAAAAATCTTAGGCCACACCGACATCAAAATGACCATGCGCTACGCCCATTTTGCCCCCGATCATTTTGAAGATGCGGTAAGGTTGAATCCACTAGAACATGATTAATTAAAAAAACTGATTCATATTATTCAAAATAAAATAACACCAAATTAAATAAAAAATGGCGGTAAATTGGCGATCGAAAATGATTTTATAGCGCTTAATATGTTTTTATATGTATAGCTAACCTATTGATTAATAGCTAAGTTATTGATTTAAAACCCCACCCCAAAAAACTCATAATCGATTGGTCACTGGTTCAAGTCCAGTAGGGGCCACCATTAACAGATTGATATGAATAAATTTTTAATCGTTACTTGCTTTCGATAATGTGCCACTCAATGGCTTTAGTACCGCAAATGTGACATTATTAACAAAACTGAGCATATGATCGGCATCTAAATGGGTGTATTTATACACTATTTCTAAAGTCTCCCATCCGCCAAGATATTTGAGAATATAAAGAGGTGTACCCGCTTGAACATGCCAACTAGTCCAAGTGTGAAGCAAATCATGGACAAGTGAAAATTTTCTATTTTTGATAACGTACAAATCCGTTCAAAATCTCTTCTATAGATATCGTAAAGTCGTTTATTTGTTGAACAAAAAACATATTCGCAATTATTTTTAAATCGTAATTTTCTCAATAATTTGATAGCATCATTGTTTAATAATAAAGCTCTCGCTTTCCCTGATTTTGCATTTTCGTTAGTTACGGTCGCTATTGGATTAACAAAATCAACATTTTGCCACGTTAATGTGAATATCTTGCTTATACGAGCACTTGCGGAAGGACAAAAAAAACAACGTCTTTCATCCAATTTAATTTAAGATTTTGAATTAAAATGCTTGCTTTTTCTTTTGTAATCCATTTCACACTGACCTTAGGCTTACCACAACTAGGAATATACTGCACAGCATCGAACCAGATCGTTTTATGGGGCAAACTTACTATTAATCTAAGTATAATTACCAAGTCAGAATTTGAGTGGATCACTAATTAAATGAAATACGTTATTAGCATTCATAAAACCCATTTTTTTCATGCTTTTAGTTATGTTATAATGATGATTTTTATTGAGTTTAACCCAGGTAAATAATTTAATTTTTTAATTTTAAATCCCCACCTTTTCGCCAGTTCAATTGCTTCTTTTGCAAAAGCATCTGTATATCACATGATCAACACACTATTATAATTTGCTAGTGATTTTATGTTTAGTGATTTAAAGTCTTGTATTGAAAAGATGAGTTTACTGCCGAATAGGTGTTGTTCAAAAATTAGGTACAAGGGTAAACTGCTAAAGCAAAATATTGTCTGAAAAAATAAAAAATACACAAAAGGATTGTAACTATCACCTAAATAGTACATAAAAAAGTAGAAAATTCTCTATAATATTTTTAAGGAAAATTTCAATATGAAAAAATTATCAGAGTACCAAATTGTCTCAATATTAAAAGCTGAGAGGTTAAACTTAATTCAGTATACATCTGTTTGAGCTTACGATTTTCAGCTTCCCTTTGTTTTAACCGCTTAATATCCGATGATTCCTTAGCACCATATCTATCTCGCCATTTATAAAAAGTAGACACTACCATACCATATTGACGACAAAGCTCTTTGACAGGGACACCTATTTCAGCCTATTTTAATATGGATAAAACTTTGCTATACATGTAGTTTTTCACTAAATTAAAGGTATTAAAGCAAGCCAAGGAAATGAAATAAAGATGTCAGAATTTGAAAAACAACGTCGCCAAAAATTATTGGATGAAGATTTTTATCCATTTGTTCAAGAAAGATTTGAATGGGAGATAAACGAATTTAAAAAAAAGGCACAAGCTACTGAAGATCCTTTACTAGCATCATTGATAGATCTCTATTATCAACAATTATGTCTTGATTATACAGCAGGTAAACCGATTGCTGATTTATTGCCGACGATGGAGAAAGTAATAAATTATACTGAAAATTCAATTGATTGTATTGAGCGATATAATCACGCTAATCCTGATGATAGGGAATATATTTCAATTTTAACCGAGTACTTTGAAGCAGAAATGTTATCAAATTTATTAGGTTTATGTATTTTATTTGAACGGCAAGACTGGTTGGAAACGATTGTTAAAGCGGTCGATTTAGATTATGAAAATCGAGAAAAAGCATTGGATAGTTTGATTGCTATGAAAATTTCTAACTATCCGATTACTGAAGAAAAAACACCGCGATCACTCAGCTTTCGTAATCCCCTTTATAAAGCGATTCATGCAGAAAAACCTAAAGATACTTTAAAATTCTTAGATGAATATTTACGCCGTTGGTATGATGGTCTACGTAAAACAGGCTATGTTTATATTGATAGCCATTTAATTCAACAAGGTGATTCACGAGACTGTTGTTGTTTTTATGGCTACTGGTGTTTTGAAGCAGCAGCCGTTGCATATTTAAAAAATATTGATGATAGTACCTTACATCGTTTTATGTATTACCCAAAAGATATGGTTGAATATGCTCGTCAGCAATCTTCATAAGCGATTGAAGCGCATTGCCTACGGATATAAAACCACCTAAGCCCATCAGACTATGAAACGGTATAAGTATCATGGTACTGATGTGGGGCAGGTATTTTTTTGTTTGCTGTTTGTTACTCCTATGTGTGTTAGCAATAATTAACTTTTTATAGTAATTCTCCGTCATATCCTCTAATTTGTAACGGCAGTACTACTTGTTAAAACTTTAAAATTTGAGATACACAAATCAGGAACTACGATAGACAATGACAAGCATAGTCAATTCAATTTTTGGTTACGTTTTGAATGTCGCTAATAAATATTAAAATTTATCAAACGATGATTCTTTGAACAATCAAAGTATGATGAAGCGTTTGAATAGGATAATGAGCAACTTGATACTGTTAATGAAGAGTCTACTCAAGATGAAAAAATAGTTATGCTGAAATAACGGGGGATATGGATTTTACTATAGCATCCAGTATTCTAACCGCTTCACTAATATGGTGAGCCAACTATTGAAAATATTATTAAAACCAAATGTGAACGTCTTGAAAATAAAGGTTAATATAACAAGCCGAAAAAATAAAGAAAAAGCCAAGGAGATGAAATAAAGATGTCAGAATTTGAAAAACAACGCCGCCAAAAATTATTGGATGAAGATTTTTACCCTTATATTAAAAAAATGTTTGATTGGCAGATAGAAGATTTAAAACAAAGGGCACAGGCTATAGAAGATCCTTATCGGGAAGG